>QIGD01000031.1 GCA_003229935.1 Methanobacteriota archaeon
ATATCATATATATTATGAAAAATAAAACAGAAAATTATACGAAATCTGTTGAATTTTATATAAATGAATATATGCCTCCTGGCTGCCATTGTAATATGGAGGACAAGATTAAAAATAAAGTTAAAGGTGTGATAAGTGTAGCCATTAATCCAAATACTGATTCAATGAATGTTGTTTTTGAGCCTACTCAAACAAACGAAGAAGAAATCATTAGCTTTATGAAAAAATGTGGGTACGAATGCTCTATTTCTGAGAAAGAAGACCACAAAAAGATGGAACATGCTGCTCATAAAGGAATGAAGCACAAAGAACATGAAAACCATCATGCGATGATGATGAAAGAATTTAGAAGGAAAACTCTTATTTCTTTAATTTTTACAATCCCGGTTCTTCTTTTATCTCCCACTATCCAGAAATGGTTTAGTTTTGAAATTCCCTATTTCGGATTCAACACTTTATTATTGGTGGTTTTTTCGTCTATTATAGCCATTTATGGTGCATCTCCCTTTTACAGAGGAGCAATCAGATCATTAAAAAGCGGTATACTGGACATGAATGTGCTTGTAAGTCTGGCTGTTGGTTCAGGATATCTATATAGCTTGGGAACTACTTTCCTGTTTTCTGCATCAGATTTTTACTGGGAAATCTCAACGCTTGTTCTTTTCCTTCTTTTTGGACATTGGATGGAGATGCGGGCTGTAATTGGAGCATCCGGTGCACTTAACGAGCTTGTTAAATTGATACCGCCAAAAGCCAATCTTGTTAAAGGTAAGGATATTGTTAAAGTAGAAACATCCGAGGTGCAGGTGGGTGACACTTTATTAATCAGACCTGGAGAGAAGGTTCCAATAGATGGTAACGTTATAGAAGGAGAAACAAGTATAAACGAATCAATGATTACCGGGGAGTCAAAGCCTGTCTCCAAAAAAGTTGGAGATGAAGTGATTGGTGGAACCATAAATGAATCTGGCTCGATTAAAATTAAAGTTGAAAAAGTCGGGGAAGATACTGCTCTGGCACAGATAATCAATCTGGTAAAAAATGCTCAGGCTTCAAAACCAAAAAGTCAAAAGCTTGCTGACAAAGCGGCGCATTATCTTACCCTTACAGCCATTATTGTCGGAGCGCTTACATTTACATACTGGTATGGTTTTACAGCAATAGGGGCTGTTTTTGCCCTGACTCTTACCATTACAGTTTTTGTCATAGCCTGCCCCCATGCTTTAGGATTGGCTATACCGATGGTTACTTCAATATCCACAACTCTTGCTGCAAAAAATGGAATGCTTATTAAGGATATGAAGGCAATGGAAATAGCAAAAAATCTTGATTATGTTGTATTTGACAAAACAGGCACACTAACAAAAGGTGAATTTGGAGTTTCAGATATTGTAGTACTTAGCGACTGGAAAGAGGATGATATTTTAAGAAAAGCAGCAGCATTGGAAATCAACTCCGAACATGTTATTGCCAGAGGAATCATCGCAAAAACAAAAGAAAAGGAAATTAAACTCCAAAGGGTAGAAAAATTTCAGGGGATTCCTGGAAAAGGAGCAAAAGGAATTGTAGAACAAGAGGAAGTTTATATTGGCAATGAAGCATTAATGAAATTTTTAAATCTTGATACAGTAAAATCTAAAAATGAATTAGAAAAATTATCTTCACAGGGTAAGACTGTCGTGTATGTAGCCACAAAGAAGGAAATTAAAGGGCTTATATCACTTTCAGATATAATAAGAGAAGAATCGTATGACACTGTAAAATCATTGCGGAATTTAGGTGTAAAAGTTGCTATGCTTACTGGCGATAATAAAATAACTGCTCAATATGTTGCTAATGAACTGGGACTTGACACCTATTTTGCAGAAGTCTTTCCAGGTGATAAATCAAGCAAAATAAAGGGATTACAGGAACAGGGATACAAAGTGGCAATGGTTGGTGATGGAGTGAATGATGCTCCTGCTTTAATTCAGGCTGATGTAGGCATCGCTATTGGAGCGGGAACTGATGTTGCTGTAGAATCTGCCGAAATTGTACTGGTAAAAAATGACCCAAGGGATATATTCCATCTCATTAAACTAAGTAAAGGCACCATGAATAAAATGAAACAAAACTTGGTCTGGGCAACAGGCTATAATGCATTAGCAATTCCAATAGCAGCAGGAATCTTATATCCTTATGGAATTACTATCCAGCCGGAGTACGCTGCTCTTATAATGGCTGCAAGTTCTATAATTGTTGTGATTAATGCATTTATGTTAAAAAATATTAAACTGGATTAATTAATCCGCATAAATAACATATTTACTGTGGTAATCATCATTCGCCAATTTACACCTGAGAACACATACTTCCAATGTTAAATTTGCAATTCTATGTATGGTTGTCACCCTCTTCGACCCTTGGAAAAGCAGACTATGCACCTGCTCAAGGAAGTACTCCTTAAATCCCTATACAGGTTGCAGCCATTCATGTATTTACTGTTATATCACCAGCTATATTCCTAGGGGATATGAAGCAAGATTGAAGAAGAATATTTTCAAAGATTTAAAAAGGGAACTCCCAAATCTGAACAGAAAAATACCAATAACCATGAGCAACTCCTCTGACCCCTACCAGCCTATTGAAAGAGAATATAAAATTACAAGAAAAGTCCTGAAAATGCTCTCTGAATTTAAGGTGCAGATTATAACAAAAAGTGACCTTGTTACCCGGGATTCCGACCTTCTCTCTCAGATGAAAGCTGCTGTTGCAATAACTGTCACCACACTGGATGAAGAGCTGGCTGGTAAGCTTGAACCTCTTGCACCTTCCCCGCATGACAGATTAAAAGCAATGGAGCATCTGATTTCACATGGGATACCAGTTTCAGCGAGAATAGACCCTATTATTCCGTATATCAATGAAAATGCTGAAGAGCTTGTAAAAGAGCTTTCACATATAGGAGTTAAACATATCACATCCTCAACCTTTAAACCAAGATATGACTCATGGAGAAGATTGAGAGAGACTTTCCCTGAAGAGACTGAGAAGCTCCACAGCCTTTATTTTGATAAAGGTGAAAGAAAGCAGAACTCCTCTTATTTACCTGAGGGTCTGAGGCTGAAGCTCATGAAAGGAGTTAGACAAGCCTGCAAAAAGCACAGCATAAGTTTTGCCACCTGCAGAGAGGGTTTGAATATCAACACTGCAGAAAGCTGCGATGGAATCCACCTTATAAACTAAAACTAAAATTCATCCATCTCGTAGCTATCCCTTTCGCCCATTACAATTTCAAGTTCCTTTGGAGTGAGCAATGGGTTATAAAATCTTGGAGAATCCTCTATAACAATTCTCGGACAGGCTGTATTCACAAGAGCATCAAGCTTTCTGAAATAGATAATATTCTCAGGAGTAATTTCTCTAGCATGAATAAGGAAACTCTTTCTATTCATAGCCATGAGCTTTCTCCTTATTCCCATAGCTAAACTCAATCTCCTCTGCCCTCTCTTCTCTCCAACAATTATTCCAAAGCTCTCAGCGTTCTTAGCCTTTGCGATTGTGGCATATCTCTGCTTCAGAAACTTCTCCTTCTTTTCTTCAAGGCTTCTAATCTCTTTCAGCAGAGGATCTAAAGCAAAGCATGGCTTGCCTGTAGCCAAAGCAACACCAAGAGGATGAAAATCACCTGAACCCATATAAAGGAAAGCATCCACCTCTGAAGCAATGCTTTTTGCAGCGGAGAAGGAACATCCAAGAACCTGAGCCTCGTATTTACACCTGCCCTCTGGCCTGCCAGTATGCACATTAAAGCCATGAGTTTCAAGATAATCCTTAACTTCCTTTACTCTATGAATATGCTGCACTGTGGTAACTAAACCCAAGTTTTCGGGAAGCTTATCAAGATTCTTTTCAAGAATATCTATAAAACTGTGAGGAAGACGCACCTCTATATAATAAACAGGAATTCTGCTCTTCTTTAAAAGCTGAGCATGACCAAAGTGGAAAAGTGCCTCAGCACCAAGATTCATAGCATCTTCATCAACAAGGTCGCAGGCGCCATAGCAGGGGTTTGAGGATATAAGAGTTATCAGGGCAGGAATTTTCTCATCTATCTTCTCTGCCACTGAAGTGGAATAATCTCTCAGACCATCCGGAAACTGGAGAGAAACAACTCTGTAGTTATTTCTCTTGATTATCTCCACAATTTTATCAATTTCAAATTTGTACATTCACGGCATTGAAGAAGAGTAACCTTGTCAACTACCTGAATGAAAAGAAAGTATGGTAGTGTCCACACTTCCAGTGTTATCAGAAAAACATTCCATTGCTAATTTTTATAGCTCATATATGAAACTCCTTCTCATTCATCCCTACTTCCCATATAGGGGAAAGGACTTATTCCCTCTCGGACTAGGTTATATTGCCTCTGCTGCAAGGAAATATGCAGAAATAAAGGTTATAGATGAAATTGTTCATCCTTTTACCATAGAGGGATTCAGAGCATTTGACCCAGATTTTGTTGGCATCACAGCAACAACACCATCATTTAACAGAGCCGGAAAGATAATCTCTATAATAAAGAAGGAAAAACCATCAGCAAAAGTGATTTTTGGCGGTGTACATGTTACATTCAAACCCGAGAAGGCTTTAAATGCCTATGCAGATATCGTGGTGAGAGGTGAAGGTGAGGAAGCTTTTGTTGAGATTCTGTCATATAAAACTCTTGAAGATATAAAAGGGATTTCATACCGCAGGAATAATGAAATTGTACACAATCCCGATAGGAATTTAATTAAAGACCTCGACTCAGTCCTCATGCCTGCTTGGGAGTTCTTCCCCATGGAGGAATATAAGATAATGAGCCTTGTCTCTGCTAGGGGCTGCCCTTACTCCTGTGCTTACTGTTCAGCCTCCAGCTTCTGGCAGCACAGGGTCAGATTTAGAAGCCCGGAAAACTTCATGACCGAAGTCAGAGCCCTTTACAATATGGGTAAGAAGAGGCTACGCTTCATGGACAGCACATTTACCCTTGACAGGAAACGTGCCCTTGAGATATGTTCAATGATTGAAGAAGAAGGCTTTAAGAACTTAAAATATAGTATTGAAACAAGAGCAGACCACTTGGATCAGGAGTTATTCGAAGCTCTCAGGAACTCAGGCTGCGATCTGGTCTGCCTTGGAGTAGATTCTGGCTCTCAGCAAGTTCTGGATGCCTGCAACAGGAAAGTTGATGTTGAAGAAGTTAAGATGGCTATTCTGATGGCAAAGCAATATGGCTTAAATGTAAGAGCCTATGTCACCTATGGCTTCCCTGGAGAGAGTAGGGAAAATGTAGAAGCTACTGTCAGACTTTTAAGAGAAACAAGGCCACAGCAGATTCTTCTAAGTCTTGCCACAATTTACCCTGGAACAGAACTTGAAGGCGGAAAAGAAATTAAAGTGCACCCCAACTGGGTTGAGAAGTTCCATGGCCACGGCTATGGAGCAGAGCTATATTTTCCTGAAACTTTGGAAAGAAAGGAGTACACAAAATTAGGAGATTATATTTACAGAGAGATAAAAAAACTGAACAAAATAATTATAAAGGAAAGAGCTGGTTAAAACAGCTTTACCTGCTTAAAAATGAAAATATAACGAATGCTATTCCAAGAACCAGAACAATGGTTGCACCAGAAGCCAAGTCAAACAGATAGGATAACCATAAACCAATTATAGTGAGAGTAACTCCAGCGAAGGTTGAGATAAACATCAATTTTTTTATATCAGATGTGAACTTCCTGCTTATTGTTGCAGGAATAGTTAGAAGAGCAATAACCAGAATAATACCCACAGCCTTTATCAAAACAACAACACCTAGGGCAATAAGGCCTAGAAGTAAAAAATACATGCTTTTTGATGGGACTCCGACAACTGTTGAAAACTCCTCGTCGAATGCTACAATAAGAAATTCTCTGTGAAATAGGAACACTGATATAAGAATAATAATATCAAGAATCAGCATCATAAAAAGAGTTGAACCCTGAACTGTCTGAATATCTCCAAATAGGTATCCTATCAGGTCAGAAGCAGGAGTATGGCTCAGACCAATGAATATAACTCCCAGCGCCATACCCACCGCCCACACAATTCCAATAGCTGTATCTTCATTCACCTTTGCTTTTTTGTGAATAGCTCCAATTGTAAAGGCTGATAATACACTGAATGGAATAGCAGTCAAAATCGGATTTATTCCAAGAAGGTAACCCAGACCTATACCACCAAAAGTAGCATGCGGAATTCCTCCACTGAGAAATACTATTCTTTTTATAACAACATAGGTGCCTATAATTCCACAGGTTACACCTGCCAGAACTGCCGCAATCAGAGCATTTCTCATAAATTCATATTTAAGAAAAAGTTCTATCATGTTACTAATGTCCCCTCAAAACTCTGTGTGGTACGCCATGAGATATCAAATCTATAGGGCATCTGTACATTTCTTCAATCTTCTCCAATCCTTCTTCCTTTGGCCCATGATAGAACAGCCTGCGATTTAAGCATGCAATCTCATCAACATAAACAGATACAGCACCCACATCATGCGTAATAAGAACCACAGCCATTTTTTCCTTTAGCTTCAATAGCATGTCATAAAATGCACTCTGCATTTCAGGGTCGATACTTGCTGTTGGTTCATCAAGTAACAGCAACTTTGGTTCTCTTACAATTGCCCTAGCTATAAAAACCCTCTGAAGCTGTCCCCCGGATAACCTGCCTATCTGTCTATCTTTAAACTCAAGCATACTCACAGTCTTCAATGCATTGATGACAGCAGCTTTATCTTCTTTAGAGTAGTCTTTGAATATTCCACGATATCTCCCCATGAGGACAACTTCGAAGACATTTAGAGGAAAACTATGGTCAAATATAGTGTACTGAGGTAAGTAACCTATGAATTTTCTGCCTTCTTCCGGAGTCTTTCCAAAGACTCTGATTTCTCCCTTATCAGGTTTTATTAACCCTAAAATAACTCTCAATAATGTTGTTTTTCCTCCACCGTTTGGTCCAATTATCCCCAAAATAGTATTCTGCTTTATAGAGAGATTGATATCTCCAAGACTGACTGTATTATTAAAATAAACATATAGGTCCTTTAAGCTTACAATCTCTCTACCCATAATACCCAAAAACCATACAGAAACTTCATATGTTTATTTTTATACCACATTCCCTGTTTTAAGAGGCAGGAGTAACCTCTTTTTAGAATCAAGCAGAATAAACCTTTTTATTATCTCAAATTCTATACTCAACACAATTAAAGTTAAATTTAATAACAACTTAAAACATTCACAAAGTTGAAGCATACCTATGTCTACATCCTGATAAATTTTTAAGGGTAAAAATTATATTCTCTTATGTCAAATTTAAAATGAGGTGGTTTTTTGCTGGAACCTAAGACCGAGATAAGAATGGTAGGTCATATTCTTGAAAAAAGTGTAATATTCGAACTTGAAAAAGCCCTCAAAGACATTGATGTTGAGGTTATGCACGTTGAAGTGAGTTTTGCTGCTTTAAAAGCAGGGGTTGAGGAGAGAATGCCCTCTGTTATGCGTTTCTACCTCGTGGGTAGCAAAAAGGATAGAGATGAAGGTGTAGAGGCTATCAATGAGATTGCAGGAAAAACAAAATGTAAGATAGAGTATATAAAAGAGAGAATGTAGAGATGTCTCCTTTTCATATTAAGCGAATTATCGTATTATAACGAAGGAGACATATAAAAAAGGGTGACACAAAACTAGAGAATATCAGAGAGGATTTTGATTAACTTTATTTTTTGTTATCTCAAGAAGGTGAGATTGTAAATGCCCCTTAATTTTTCTCATTTTCCATAGTTTTTGTGTTATATCCCCTTGATTTTCTCATTATTTCTTGAATTTTTAGATAGCTATCGCTATACCCCCTGTATTTTGAGGGTGCGTAGTTGATATAGATTGAATCCAAAAGAAGCAAACATCATTTTAACATACACCCTACCCACCGTTGTTACCATGACATGGCCAGATTTGAATACATTTTTTATCACAGCATATGGTCTTTCATCAGGCGCTCTTTTCCTACTTATTCGTTTATTGCGCATTTTATCCCAGATGTCTATCAGATGGTTTCTAGCACCTTTCTTCATTGTAGCGTTATATCCCTTTGTTTCTGTCCCGGAATAGCCCCTATCACGATAAACAACCTCATCAGGTTTTGACAAATCTATACGACTATCATGTAACGATGCGATACTCTTTTCGTAATGTATATTCTAAGAAGGATGTCATGATTATAGAATTGTTGGGCTGATATTAATCTGTTTCGAACTGTGTTAGATAACAATCATAAAAGCGATGGAGTTTTTCAAAATCCTCATATATGTTAATCAATGAAGGTCAAGCGACACAGCATAAATTTAGAAAAACTTTTATGGAAGTATGGGGAAAGTAAAAGTGGAGGTAGGTATATGCAGGAAATTTTAGAGAGGATAATTGTGGACTTTGTAAAAAATTCTGGAGTGATTGCAGCAAGTATTATGGATGCTGACGGTTTACTTATAGTATCTCATGCTCCTAATATCTCGGAAGATGAACAGGAGGCATCAGCAGGGCTTATGAGTCAGCTTTTAATTACAGCCAGAGAAGTCTCTTCAGCAGCAGGTTTTGGAGAAGTTCAGAACCTTATGACAGAGGCAGAGAAAGGCAAGCTATTTGTTATGAATGCTAGCGATGTCTACTTCGGATTCTTTACAGAACCAAATGTCAGTCTTGGCTATATAAGAGTTCAGGCAAAAAGAACAGTTGATAAAATAAAGAGTTCGATATAGAAATGCTTGCACAGGTAACATTATCTTCTTCTGAATCAAAGAGAATAATAGCAAAAGCTGTGGTTGAACACAGTGCTATTAAAAAAGCTGTTAAAGAAGGCATTGTGATAGTTGGCCTTGGGTCAACCAATGCTTATATCGCTGAGGAAATTCTTGGGAAGAAGATTGAAAAGGAGTTGTATTTAGCTGGATACGTTGATGAAAAAGGTAGCTGTGTCCTCCACTCAGACCTCAGGCTCAAGGAGGTTATTTTGGATAGGGGAGAAATTTCAGATGCCAGAACTATGGATATTATACCTAAAATGCAGTCAGGTGACATTTTCATTAAAGGAGCAAATGCTATTGACAGTCAGGGAAATGCTGGGGTTATGCTTGCCAGCAGTATTGGTGGTACAATCGGGAAGATTTATGGTACCGCCAAAGCAAGAGGTATTGATATAATATTACCTGTTAGTCTGGAAAAATATGTGCCATGGAATATACCAGAACTTTCAAAAAAGTCTGGAATGGGAAGGGTAAAGCTCTCTACAGGAGTACCCGTGGGTATATTCCCTGTGGCTGGAGAGGTTATCACAGAGATAGAAGCTTTTGAAAATAGAAGCTTTTGAAATTCTATTCGGAATAAAAGCATATCAAATAGCAGGTGGAAGCCTCGGAAGCTCTCATGCAATAACTTTCCTTATTGAAGGAGAGGGAAATAGTGTGAATGAAGCCTTTGATTTTGTTAAAAAAATCAAGGGAGAACCTCCTCTAAGGCTTCCTCCGAGAAACTGTATAGCATGTAAATTCAAAATATGTCCCAGCAATAGAAACCCCGAATAGCCTTTCAGTCCCGGTTACGATAATATTTGCAATGGTTATTCTATGCATGAAGTCAGAAAACAAAAGGTTAAATATGGAATTTACTACGGAAATATTACATACAGGGTATGGCGGCCACAGCGGAGGGGCCACACCCGTTCCCATTAGAACACGGAAGTTAAGCCCACCAGCGATCTTGTTGGTACTGCGATGCGAGAGCTCGCGGGAAAGTGAGGACGCTGCCAGCCCACTTATAATTATTAAAGATTTCATATGCTCTCACCCGAGCATGTCTGAAGTTTGCCCTGGTAGTGTAGACGGCCTATCATGCAGGACTGTCACTCCTGTGACTCGGGTTCAAATCCCGACCAGGGCGTAATCTCCTGCCTTACATAAGTTATCATAAGAGGTTGCCCCTGATGTCCTGTTACAGTTATTCTAAATTGGCTCCACCGCTTTATAAAAAGTTGTCCATAAGTAAATGGAGAGATATTGATGCAGAAGGAGTGATGAAATGGGCCCGTAGCTCAGTCTGGCTAGAGCACCGGCCTTTTAAGCCGGGTGTCGCGGGTTCAAATCCCGTCGGGCCCGCTAAAAGCTCAGGGTGGAAAAAGTACTGAAAGCCCAGGAGGATATTCATGACAAGAAAGTTAGAGATATCGAAACACAAACTTGTTCCACAGCATGAGATTCTTTCAGAAGAAGAAGCCATGGTGCTTCTTGATAAGCTCAATATAAGTAGAGGTCAGCTTCCAAAAACATATAAAAACGACCCAATGGTCAAGAAAATAAAGGCCACAGTGGGAGATATAATAAGAATAACAAGGAAGAGCAACACAGCTGGGGAGAGCTATTATTATAGAGTTGTTATTGAACCTTAAGGGGTGAGATTTTGCTGGATAGAAAGCCAATTTTAAGGTCTTTTTTGAAGAAACGTGAGATTGTAAGGCAGCATATTGATTCTTACAACGATTTCATTGTACATAGATTGCAACAGATTGTTGATGAGAATAAGATAATTGTGACAGATGTAGGTGTTGACGTAGAACTGGGTAAAATTAGAGTTGAACCTGCCGAGGTGATAGAAGCTGATGGCTCACATAACAGAATAACTCCAAATGAAGCCAGACTCAGGAATCTCAGCTACTTCTCTCCTGTTCATCTTCAGATGAAACTCAACAGGTCAGATAGAAAAGGTGATTTCGAGGAAGTAAAGATAGGCATGATTCCAACCATGATAAAATCAAATATATGCAATCTTTACAGCAAGGACACCGAAGAACTTCTCGATATAGGTGAGGACCCTCTTGACCCTGGTGGCTATTTCATAGTTAATGGCTCAGAGAGAGTTCTTGTCACAATAGAGGACCTTGCTCCGAATAAAATAATGTTGGAGAAGAATGAGAGGTCATCCAAAGTAACCGAAGTCGCCAAGGTTTTTTCTAAGAGAGGTGGTTTCAGGGCTCTTGTCAATGTACATAGAGATAAAGACGCCTTAATAGGAGTAAGCTTCCCATCTATACCAGGAGATATTCCCATAATCGTTTTAATGTATGCCCTGGGTATGGGAAGCCATCAGGAAATTATAAACACAATTACAGATGACCCCCTACTCATGGATGACATTCTTATAAATATTGAGGAGTTTGCACACGTAACAGATACAGAGAAAGCAATGGAATTTATAGGAAAGAAGGTAGCTCCGGGGCAGACGAAGGAATACAGGCTAAAAAGGGCTGAAGATGCTCTTAACAGATACCTCCTCCCACATATAGGAGTAATCGAGGAGGACAGACTGAAAAAAGCACATTATCTCGGTAGAATGGTTGTAAGGATTCTCGAACTTTCTGCTGGAACGCGTGAAGTGGATGATAAAGACCATTACGCCAACAAGAGACTGGCTCTGGCCGGTGACCTTATGGAGGACCTTTTCAGGGTTGCCTTCTACAATCTGCTGAGAGATGTAAAGTATCAACTTGAAAGAGCAGTGGTGAGAGGTAAGGAACCATTCGTCAAGACAGCTGTAAGGAGCGATGTTCTTACTGAACGCATAAGGCATGCTCTGGCCACTGGCAACTGGGTAGGAGGAAGAGCAGGAGTAAGTCAACTTCTTGACAGAACAAATTACCTCAGTGTTGTGTCCCATCTAAGGAGAGTAGTTTCACCTCTTTCCAGATCTCAGCCTCACTTTGAAGCGAGAGACCTCCATCCAACCCAGTTTGGAAGGATATGTCCAAGTGAAACTCCAGAAGGACCAAACTGCGGTCTTGTCAAGAATCTTGCTCTTGTATGTGAATTCTCAACAGGTTTGCCGGAAGATGAACTCGAGAAACAGCTTGAATCTTATGGTATAAAGAAAATTGAAAAAGCAGGGGGAACTTAAATGGAAGCAAATGTTTATATCAATGGAAAACTCATCGGGAAGCATGATGACCCTCTAACCCTCGTTGAAGAGATAAAAGATGCAAGGAGGGCAGGTAAGGTTTCTACTCAGGTAAATGTTGCTTACTATTCAGATACTCATGAGGTTTATATAAATACAGATTCAGGAAGGTCTAGAAGACCTCTGATTGTTGTGGATGATGAAGAACCTGCTGTTACCGATGAAGATATTGAAACAATAAAGAGAGGAGAACTGAGCTTTGATAATCTGGTGGCTCTGGGCAAAATTGAATACCTGGATTCAGAGGAGGAAGAGAATGCCTATATAGCAATGGACATAAAAGACCTCAATGACCAGCATACTCATCTTGAGATTGACCCGCTGCTCATGCTTGGTGTGTGCACCTCAATCCTGCCCTTTCCAGAACATAACTCGTCACCGAGAAATACCATGGGAGCAGGAATGAGCAAACAGAGTCTCGGCTTTTTTGCTTCCAATTTCCACATAAGGACAGATACAAGGGCACATCTTCTTCACTATCCTCAGATTTCCATTGTTGAAACAGAAACAATGAAAACCATAGGTTACGATGAGAGGGCTGCAGGCCAAAATTTTGTTGTTGCCATACTGAGTTACAGAGGCTATAATATGGAAGATGCCTTCATAATGAATAAAGGCTCTATTGAGCGAGGGCTGGCAAGAAGTACCTTTTTCAGGACTTATGAAGCTGAAGAGAGACGCTACCCTGGAGGTCAGCTTGACAAGTTTGAACTTCCGGAACAGGAAATTAGAGGTTATAGAAGTGAAGCAGATTATGCACATCTCGGTGAAGATGGTATAGTTGAACCCGAGTCTGAAATGAAAGCAGGACATGTACTTATTGGCAAGACTTCCCCACCAAGATTCCTTGAAGAAATCACAGAATATGGCTTAACAAAGGAAAAAAGGAGAGATACTTCAGTTACTGTTCGCCATGGTGAAGATGGTGTGGTTGATATGGTTATGCTGACTGAGAATACAAATGGCAACCGTCTTGTGAAGGTGCGCAGCCGCGACCAGAGAATCCCTGAGCTCGGAGATAAGTTTGCTTCAAGGCACGGGCAGAAAGGTGTCATCGGTCTAATAGTGCCTCAGGAAGACATGCCCTTCACAGAAGATGGAATTATTCCTGACCTTATTATAAATCCTCATGCTGTGCCTTCAAGAATGACAATCGGACAGGTTCTGGAAATGATAGCCGGAAAAGTTGCAAGTCTTGAAGGACGGAGAAGTAATGCAACTGCCTTTTCAAGCGACAGTGAAGAATATCTAAGAAATCTACTTGTTGAAAATGGTTTCAAGTCAAGCGGAAGAGAGACAATGTACAATGGAATAACCGGTGAGATGTTTAAGGCAGAGGTTTTTATAGGTGTTGCCTATTACCAGAAGCTTCACCATATGGTCGCTGGAAAAATCCATGCACGTTCAAGAGGTCCAGTACAGGTGTTGACAAGGCAGCCAACTGAAGGAAGAGCAAGAGAAGGTGGCCTGAGATTTGGTGAGATGGAAAGGGACTGTCTCATAGGTTATGGCGCAGCCCTGCTACTTAAAGAAAGGCTTCTCGATGAGAGTGATAGACATACTATGCTTGTATGCGAAACCTGTGGTAGTGTGGCAGTATATGACAATATCAAAAGCATTGTATATTGCCCTGTATGTGGTACGGAGAGTGAAGCTGCCGAAGTGGAAGTCAGCTATGCCTTCAAGCTTCTTCTAGATGAACTCAAGTCACTCGGAATAAACCCAAAACTTGTCCTTGGAGATAAAGCGTAGGTGATTACATGAGAATATTACCAAAGAAAATCGATGGAATAAAATTTGGATTGATGTCTCCTGAATATATAAGAAAGTTCTCTGTACTCAAGATAATAACAGCCGAGACCTACGATGAAGATGGCTATCCTATAGAAGGAGGCTTAATGGACAAACGTCTTGGCGTGGTTGACCCTGGGCTGAGGTGCGGAACCTGCAACTCAAGAGTTGGAGAGTGCCCTGGGCATTTCGGTAGAATCGAGCTTGCCAGACCTGTTATCCATGTAGGTTATGCAAAGCGTATATATAAAGTTCTCAAGTCTGTCTGCAGAAGCTGTGGGAGAATCAAGCTGCCAGATGAAAGAATCGGGAGATATAGACAGGAGATAAAGACTGCAAGAAAGATAGGTAAGAATATTGATTCGATAATTGAAGACCTTTTCAAGGAAGCCAAAACTCCTAAAAAATGTCCTCACTGTGGCGGTGAGATATTCGAGATAAAATTCGAGAAGCCAGCAACCTATCTTGAAGATGGTCAGAGGCTTTCTCCAGCAGATGTGAGAGAACGTCTTGAAAGGATTAACGATACAGATTCTGTTGTTATGGGTTTTGACCTTGATGTAGCAAGACCTGAATGGATGATTCTCACAGTTTTACCTGTACCACCAGTTACAGCCAGACCCTCCATAACTCTTGAATCAGGGGAAAGAAGTGAAGATGACCTGACCCACAAACTTGTTGATATAATAAGAATAAACCAGCGTCTCGAGGAGAATATAGAAGCTGGTGCTCCCCAGCTTATTATTGAAGATCTCTGGGAACTCCTCCAGTATCATGTTACAACCTACTTCAACAATGAAGTTGCAGGCGTACCTCCTGCAAGACACAGGTCAGGAAGGCCTTTAAAGACACTTGCCCAGAGACTAAAGGGCAAAGAGGGAAGGTTTAGAAGCAATCTATCAGGTAAGAGAGTGAACTTCTCTGCCAGGACAGTTATTTCTCCTGACCCGAGTATAAGTATAAATGAAGTCGGTGTACCCGAGGTGATTGCAAGAGAACTTACAGTACCTGAGGTTGTAACTCCGCTGAATATAAATCATATGAAAGAGATTATAATAGAAGGCCCCTACAATTATCCAGGTTCCAACTACGTGGAGCGTCCAGATGGCAACAGAATAAGTCTTGCCAGAGTCAAAAATCTGGATGAGCTACTTGAAAAGGTAAAGCCTGGCTGGAAAGTGCACAGACATCTTATGAATGGCGATGTTGTTCTGTTCAACCGTCAGCCAAGTTTGCACAGAATGAGCATTATGGCACATGAAATAAGAGTTCTGCCATACAAAACTTTCAGACTTAACTTATGTGTATGTCCACCCTACAACGCTGATTTTGATGGCGATGAGATGAATTTACATGCAATTCAGGGGCAGGAAGCAAGGGCAGAGGCAAGAGTGCTCATGCGTGTTCAGGAACAGATACTTTCGCCAAGATTCGGTGGTCCAATAATCGGTGGAATCCATGACCATATTTCAGGAGCTTATCTCTTCACCATGAATGACACAAAATTCACAAAATCTCAGGCTTTTCAGCTTGTATATTCAAGTGGAATAAGAAAGTCTCTGCCTGACCCATTGATTGATGAAAATGAGACAGAATATTACAGTGGAAAACAGCTTTTCTCCCTCGTGATTCCAGAAGGTCTGAATCTAAGCTATAAAGCAAAGATATGCCGAAAGTGTGATAAATGTCTGGAAGAGGACTGCAAATATGATGCATATGTTGTGATAAGAAATGGAAAGCTCCTCAAAGGAGTTATGGATGAGAAGAGCTTCGGTGCCTTTTCAGGTGAACTTCTCGATAGAATAGTTAAAGATTACAGTACGGATGATGCAAGGATATTCCTCGACTCTGTTACAAAGCTTGTTATAAATGCAATTTCAAGAAGAGGCTTCAGCACAGGTATAGACGATGAAGATTTACCAGAGGAAGCCAAAGAAAGGATTGAAGAGATACTCAGAAACGCGTATAAAAATGTCCGGAAACTTATCAGAGCTTTCAATGATAACCTTCTTGAGCATTTACCTGGCAGGAGCCTTGAAGAAACCCTTGAAATGCGTATTATGCAGGTGCTAAGTGAAGCAAGAGATAAGACTGGTGCAATTGCCAATGAATATCTTGAAAAGGAAGAGAAGAAGAGGAGAAGAGAAAATAGTGCCAGAATCATGGCAATCTCTGGAGCAAGAGGCAGCCTTTTAAATTTAACTCAGATGACTGCCTGTGTTGGACAGCAGGCTGTTAGAGGTGAAAGGATAAAGAGAGGATATGCAGGAAGGACTCTACCTCATTTCAAGGTTGGAGATATTGGGGCTGAAGCCAAGGGATTTGTGAAATCAAGCTATAAGAGCGGACTCTCACCAATAGAATTCTTCTTCCATAATATGGGTGGAAGAGAAGGTCTGGTCGATACTGGTGTAAGAACTTCCCAGAGTGGTTATATGCAGAGAAGGCTTGTTAATGCTTTACAGGACCTCAAGGTTGAGTATGATAACACAGTAAGAGATACAAGAGGTGTGATAGTGGAGTTCAAGCACGGTGAAGATGGTGCAGATACATCAAGAACTGACTGGGGAAATATAGTCGATGTTGGCAAGATTGTAAGACGCTATGCAGACCAGAGGGGGAAAAAGTAATGTATCTAAGTCAGAAAAAAATAGATGAAAGGCTAATGGAACTCAAAGAAGAAATACCCATGAAAATGTATAATGACCTTAATAGAGAGCTCTCAAAAGTTAAGATTACTGAAGAGGCTCTTGAAAATATTCTTAAGGATGTGCTCAGGAGGTACAGATATGCTAAAGTTGAGCCTGGTGAGGCAGTAGGTATACTTGCAGCTCAGAGTATGGGTGAACCAAGTACTCAGATGACCATGAGAACTTTTCACTATGCAGGTGTTGCTGAACTTAACGTTACCCTAGGGTTACCCAGAATTATTGAAATTGTGGATGCAAGAAAGCAGCCTTCAACACCCTCTATGACCATATACCTTGAAGAGGATTATAGAAATAACCCGGAAATGGCAAAGAAGGTTGCCAGTACGATAGGAAACCTATATGTTAGTGACCTTCTTGAAAGTGACGAGCTTGATTATCTTGGCTCCAAAGTTATTCTCTATCTTGATGAATACGAGCTTGATAAAAATGAGGTTGAGGTAGACGAGATAGTCTCAAAGGTGAAATCCGGCATCAAAGGCATAGATGTAGAATCGGATGGTAAAAGTGTAGTTCTTTCGCTTACTAAAGGGAAAAATACCTCAAGAAAAGAATTAAAGAAAATATTGACCAAAGCCAAGATTATATACATCAGAGGCGTTAAGGGTGTAACCAGGGTTGTTATGCGTAAAGAAGGAGACGAGCATGTTATCTATACAGAAGGTTCAAACCTCAAAGACCTATTAAAAATTGATGGTGTGGACATTACAAGGACAAAAACAAATGATATTCTTGAAGTTCACCGCGTGCTTGGAATAGAAGCTGCAAGAAATGCAATTATCAATGAGATTCAGGATACTCTGAACGAGCAGGGGCTTATAGTTGACATTCGCCACCTTATGCTTATATCAGATATTATGACTGTAGATGGCGATGTTAAAGCAATAGGTAGACACGGTGTCAGTGGTGAGAAAGCCTCTGTGCTTGCACGAGCAGCATTTGAAATTACAGTTGACCATCTGCTTGATGCAGGAGTTAAAGGAGAATATGACGAACTCGAGGGTATTGTTGAAAATGTTATTGTTGGCAGGCCTGTTAAGTTGGGAACAGGAATGGTGGAAGTAGTTATGCGTAGAGAGCTTGAAGAGAGCAAGGAGGCAATCTAATGGACATAAATAAAGCTATAAGGGTGGCTATCGATACAGGCAAGGTTTATATGGGCAGTGAAGAGACTCTCAATGCAGTTATAAACAGAAAGATAAAATTGGCTATAGTCGCAGATAACTGTCTAGCAGATAAAAAGGCAGACCTGAAAAAGTTTGCAAATCTGAACAAAATTCATATTTTTGAATTTAAGGGCACAAGTATGGAACTTGGAGCAATTTGCGGTAGACCGCATGTTGTGGCTATGCTGGGCATAGTTGAGAGTGGTGATTCAGATATATTTGAACTCGGTAGGAGGAAAGAATAGATGGAAACCTTAAGGCTTTCCGCCAATGAAATCAGCTATATCGCCCTTTTTGAAAGCAATACAGGAGCAGTCACCAAAGATTGTATAGTCGATGATAGTGAAAGTAAAATTATATTTGTGGTGAAGAAAGGTGACATGGGTATTGCTATAGGCAAGAAGGGCGTTAATGTTGCCAGAGTCAGACAGACTATTGGAAAGAAAGTCGAAATAATTGAGCATGGCGAGACTCCTGAAGAATTTGTCAAGAATATCCTCCATACCTATCGCGTCAAAGATGTTGAGGTTGAGGACAATAATGGCAAAAAGATAGTAAAGGTTAAGGTTGACCCCAGAGACAAGAATCAGGTCATAGGAAGAAAAGGAAAAAATCTTGAAAAAGTTAAAATGCTTTTATCAAGGCATCATGGCATTGATGATGTAATAATTATTTAAGGTGATGGTATGGCAAAGAAGCCCACAGGTGAATTCACTGCAAGAAAACTTGCCAAAAGAAGGCAACAGTTCAGATGGAATAACCCAAGCTATATGAGGAGGATACTCAGACTTAAGGAGAAGACAAACCCTCTGGGTCTGGCACCAATGGCAAGGGGTATAGTTATAGAGAAGGTTGGAATCGAAGCAAAACAACCAAACTCTGCTATAAGGAAGTGTGTAAAGGTTCAGCTTATTAAATCAGGAAGGCAGGTTACAGCCTTTACCCCTGGTGATGGTGCTATAAATTTTATAGATGAACATGATGAAGTGCTCATCGATGGTATAGGCGGAAGGACTGGTGGAAGTATGGGTGATATACCTGGTGTTAGATTTAAAGTTATTGCTGTAAACAATGTCTCCCTTAAAGAGCTTGTTAGAGGGAGAAAAGAAAAGCCTATCAGGTGATATTCATGTTTAAAATCTTTGGATTATGGGATACTCAGGAAGTTGAAGTCAGAGACTCCAGTATGAAGGGCTATCTAAATCTCAAGCCAATCCTTGTACCACATACCAGTGGAAGGCATATCAAACCCTTCGGTAAGAGCGATGTGAATATAGTTGAGAGACTGATAAATAAGATTATGGTCACAGGGCATGACGGTAAAAAACATAAACGCCCATCTGGTAGAAACACTGGCAAAAAGAATGCCAGTGTAAAAATGGTTAGAGAAGCTTTGATTATTATCGAAAAGAAAACAAAAAAGAATCCTGTTCAGGTCCTTGTTGATGCAGTTATTAATGCTGGTCCAAGAGAAGAGACTACAAGGTTGAAGTATGGTGGTATAGCCTATCATCAGAGTGTAGATGTCAGCCCACAGCGCAGACTTGATGAGTCACTTCGATATATAGCTCTTGGTGCTGCAAAGCAAGCCTTCAAGTCGAAAAAATCCCTTCACCAAGCTATTGCAGAGGAAATTATCGCTGCAGCAGGCTATGATATGAAGTGTTTCTCAATATCAAAGAAGGAAGAGATTGAAAGAGTAGCCAAAGCGGCAAGGTGAAGAGTATGGGAGTATGGGCAGAAAGGAAGAGATGATAAGTAAGATAACCCATTTGATGGACCAGCCTGACAGTATCAGAAACATGGGTATAGTTGCTCACATAGACCATGGAAAGACAACTCTGAGCGATAACCTTTTAGCGGGCGCTGGCATGATGAGCTTTGAGCTTGCAGGAAAACAGCTTGTGCTTGACAGCGATATCCAAGAGCAGGAGAGAGGTATAACTATAGATACAGCAAACGTAAGTATGGTTCATGATGCTAAAGACAAAAGTTATCTTATAAACATGATTGATACCCCTGGTCATGTTGACTTTGGAGGCAATGTCACAAGGGCAATGCGTGCTGTAGATGGCGTTATTGTTGTTGTGTGTGCCGTGGAAGGTGCCATGCCACAGACAGAAGCTGTTCTCAGACAGGCAATTAAAGAGAGAGTTAAGCCGATTCTATTTATAAATAAGGTTGACAGACTGATAAATGAGTTAAAACTCAATCCAGAAGAGATGCAGAATCGTTTTATTGAGATAATCTATGAGTTTAATAAGATTATAAGGAACATGGCACCAAAGGAGTTCAAGAAAGACTGGCAGGTTAAGGTTGAAAATGGAAGTGTCGCCTTTGGTTCAGCCTACAACAACTGGGCAATAAATGTACCTGTGATGAAAGAGACCGGAATTACCTTCAGGGATATCATAGAGATGAATCGTAATGGAAAAGTTAAGGAACTTGCCAAGAGAGCCAAAGTTCACGAGATCATCCTTGACATGGTGGTAAAACATCTTCCTGCTCCAATAATAGCTCAGACATATAGAGTTCCAAAGATATGGTCGGGTGATATCGAAAGTGAAGATGGTAAAGCAATGATAGAATGTAACCCTAAAGGCAAACTTGCAATTATGATCACTGACCTGAAAATAGACCCTCAGGCAGGCGAAGTAGCCACTGGCAGAATATATTCAGGTACTCTAAAGAAAAGTCAGGAAGTTCATCTCTGCAATGCCAAGGCAAAGACAAGAGCCCAGCAGGTAGGTGTATACTTTGGTCCAGAGCGCATGCCAACAGAATATGTTATGGCAGGCAATATTGCTATGATAACAGGTCTCAGAAACATAAGGGCAGGAGAGACTGTAACAGATGTTAATAATCCAATAGAAGCCTTCGAGGGTATCAGACATTACTCAGAGCCAGTTGTTACTGTTGCAGTTGAGGCAAAACATTCAAAAGATCTGCCAAAGCTTATTGAAGTCCTGAATATAATGGGTAGAGAAGACCCAACCCTGAGAATCCAGATTAATGAAGAAACAGGTGAACATCTCCTTTCAGGTATGGGTGAACTCCACCTCGAGGTTACTGTTTATAGAATCAAGGAAAGGGGCGTGGATGTTGAAGTCTCTCCACCGATTGTTGTTTACAGAGAAAGTGTATCTTCAACCTCCCCTCGGATAGAAGGGAAGTCACCAAATAAACATAACCGTTTCTATTTTGTTCTAGAGCCAATAGATGAGCCTGTTATGAAGACAATGCTTGAAGGTGGAATAAACCCGGCACATTATAAAGGTAAGGAGCTTGGAAAGGCCTTTAAAGAGATTGGTCTAAATAAAATTGAGTCAAAGGGTATTGTTGAGGTTTATGAGAGAAATATACTTACAGATGTTACAAAAAGTATCCAGTATCTCAATGAAGTGATGCAGCTCATTCAGGAAGGTTTCCATGAAGCCATAAATAATGGGCCACTCGCGAGAGAGAAGGTACTCGGTGTCAAGGTCAAACTTGTGGATGTAAAGCTCCATGAAGATTCAATCCATAGAGGTCCGGCGCAGGTCATCCCGGCTGTAAGAGTAGCTATAAGAGAGGCTATTCTTCATGCAAATGCGGTTCTTCTTGAGCCAAAAATTAAGGTATTCGTCCATGTACCACAGGATTATATGGGTGGTGCTACCAGGGAAATTCAGAGCAGAAGAGGTCAGATTATAGACATGCGTCAGGAAGGAGACATGGTTGTGATTGAAGCGAAATGCCCTGTTAGTGATATGTTTGGCTTTGCAGGAAGTATAAGGTCAGCAACAGAGGGCAGAGCACTCTGGAGTACAGAATTTGCAGGTTATGAACAGACCCCAAGGGAACTTCAGGAAGAAGTTATACGCAAGATAAAGGAAAGAAAAGGTTTAAATTAAGGTAATACAATACAAAGGAAAAAGGAGGTTGAATAAATGGCATCAAATAAGCCACACTTGAATCTGGTGTTTATTGGACACGTAGACCATGGTAAGTCTACGACAGTAGGAAGACTTCTCTTTGAAAAAGGAGTAATTGGAGAACATATCATAAGACAATATAAAGAAGAAGCTGAAAAGAAAGG
>QIGD01000032.1 GCA_003229935.1 Methanobacteriota archaeon
CAGAAGTTTCAGTATACTGGACATTGGATGTGGCTACGGCAAAGATGCTATATATTTTTCAAAGCATCTGGAATGTGCAGTTTATAGTATTGACAGCTCAAAGGAAGTCGTCGATATTGCTACCTCCTCAAAAACATCAAATATAAAATTTGAATGCTGTGATTTTACCCATCTGGATAGTAGAAAATATGATATTGTATTCACCTCAAACTTATATCATTTTTTCAGAAAGCAGGAAAGGGAGAAATTCATAGAGATGGTCAGAAGAGTTCTGAAACCAGAGGAACTTTTTTTTCTGAGTACTCTATCCATAGAAGATACCCAAGATTATACCGCTCTTCCAGAAACAGCTTCATCCAGAAAACCATACGTCCATCTCTCAACCAGAGAAGAATTAATGGAAGAGTTTAATTTTTTGAGGATTAAAGAACTTTATGAGTATGAATATTACAAGCCTCACTATTCTGGTGAGATTCACCACCATATTTTATTGATACTGATAGGTGAAAACACTGGGTAAAGAGAGCTTCGCAGCAAAAAACTTATAAAACAGTAAAAATATTCTCTGATTATGCGTCAAGCAAAAGTAGAACGAGCAACGAAAGAAACAGGCATAGAGGTAATTATTAATCTTGACAGCACTGGTAAAAGTACAATAAATTCATCTTTTCCCTTTCTGAATCATCTTCTTGACGGTTTTTCAAGACACGGTAGGTTTGATATTAAAATTAACGCCACAGGTGATAATGAACACCATATTGTAGAGGACACTGCAATTGTTCTCGGAAGAGCTTTCAATAAAGCCCTTGGAGAAAAAGTTGGAATAGAACGCTTTGGCTCAGCAATTATACCCATGGATGATGTGCTTGTGCTTGTAGCGATTGATATCGGTGGAAGGAGTTATGTCGTAAATGATGTGAAGTTCAGATATAAGTCTGTCGAAGGCCTCAGTTCAGAGATGATTGACCACTTCATTGATACTCTTGTAAAAGAGATGAAGATAAACCTCCATGCAAAGCTTCTTGCAGGTAAAAATGAACACCACAAGGCTGAAGCTTTATTCAAGGCTATGGGTGTTGCCATGAGGAAGGCCACAAGAGTTACGGGAGATGAACTTCCCAGCACAAAAGGTATATTATAAGGTGATATTATGGTTGATTTAATAGTTAGCGGTAGTAGCTGTCAGGTTTTATCAAAAGAGATATCTGATGAGCTCAATATTGAGCTTGCCATGGTTGAAAGTGGGCGCTTTCCTGATGGTGAACTCTATCTCAGAGTGGACAGTGATATAAAGGGCAGGGACGTAGCTATTGTGCAGAGCACTTCAAAGCATCAGGATTCAAACCTGTTTGAACTCCTTTCTCTTCTTGAAACAATTAAAACAGAGGGAGCCAAAGAGGTGACTGCAGTTGTACCTTACTTTGGCTACGGCAGGCAGGACAGAAGCTTTGCACAAGGAGAAGCTGTCACCTCTAGGGTAATAGCAGAATTAATATCAAAATATGCCGACAAATTTATCTCTCTAAACCTGCATAAAAGTACAATTCTTGACTTTTTTGATATTGAAGCTATAGAAGGAGATGTTACACCAGCTATAGCTGAATACTACTCTACCTTTGGTGTTAAAGACGCTGTGATTATATCGCCAGATAAGGGAGCATCTGGTCTTGCAAAGAATCTCGGAAAGCATCTAAAATGTGAATATGACTATCTTGAGAAGAAAAGGATTGGCCCTGGAAGAGTTAAGATTATGCCAAGTAATATAAATCTTAAGGGTAAAAACGTTATTATATATGATGATATTATAGATTCAGGTGGCAGTATATCTGAAGCAGTAAAGCTGCTCCATAAGCAGGGGGCAGAGAACATTCTTACAGCATGTATTCACCCTGTACTACCTAACAATGCTATAACAAGACTATTCACCTCAGGTGTAGTTGATTTGGTTGGTACAAATACAATTCCAAGTCAGATAAGCTTTATAACAGTCGCAGAAATAATCTCAAAGATGCTGAAATGAACACTTTTGAAGCTCTTGCAGAACGCTACGATGATTGGTACAGAAGCCCCTATGGTAAGTTAGCTTTTCAAACTGAGAAAGAATGCCTCAGGGCTATAACGGGTAAAGTTGGAGTTGAAGCTCTTGAGGTTGGTGTGGGCTCAGGCAGGTTTGCCTCATATCTGGGAATTAGATATGGCCTTGATCCTTCTCTTAATCTTTTGAAAAGGGCTAAGTTGAGGGGTGTACGAGTAGTAAGAGGTACAGGCGAAGCTCTTCCATTTAGAAAGGAAAGTTTTGAGCACATTTTTATGATCGTTACTCTCTGCTTTGTTTCATCGACAGAAATGGTAATAGAGGAATCCTCCAGAGTGCTTAGGAAGAAGGGTACCCTTGTTCTTGGCTTTATAACAGAAGAGACTCCTCTTGGAAAATTTTACAGGGAAAAAGCTGAACAGGGGCATCCTTTTTACTCAAGAGCAAAATTTTACTCCAGAGAAGAAGTCAAGCAACTTGTGAAGGTACACTTTGAGATTCTGGAAGAGAGAGTGGCAAAAATACCAGGCTATGGAGAAATCCCAGAAGGAGAGTTTTTATGCTTAAAACTCAGGAGGATGTGAGACTTAACCTAGCTCTAATCTCTGGGTTGAATCACTGCTATGGTAGGAAAGGATGACCCACAATTTCTAAATGGCAAAAAGCTAAAAAGAGAATGGAAGTGCCTGTTGCCATGAAGAAAATTTAATTTTTAAAGTCTGATAATCTTACTTCTTGATGGGTATTTTTTAGTCGTTGTTCAATAATTTTGTGGTAAACATGAGAAAGTTCAAAACCAATATATTTTCTTCTGTTTTTTTTTAGCAGAGACTGCAACAGTTCCAGAACCCACAAATGAGTCAAAAACGATATCATTCTTGTTTGAACTTGCTTTAACAGAAATATCAACTAACTTCACAGGTGAATATATGTCAATAATATATAAATATTTTGGTGGCAATTAAATATTATTCGCTCTCATCCCACGACTAACGTTCATGGGCTTTCCCGCTCACGATATCGTAAGGTGCTTAACAGAGTAAAAGCCGGAAGGATTGAGAAAGTGAAGAATTCTGGAAATTAATAGAGGAACTCTATAAACATAACACCATTAATAAAGAGCCACCAAAATTGCCCGGTATTAATCCAAAATTATATTTGCTTGTTTTGAAATGGATATGGATTCAGGAAGATTTTAATTACAAGTTGAGCTGGCAGGATGTTAATTCTCCTATTCGTTATGTTTTGGAAACAAGAACAGGAACACCTACTTCAAAAGACGCTGGAAGAGGGAAATTTTACGCAGCTCTAATTCTGTTAAAACATCATTTCAATTTTGACTTAGTGAAAAAGATCATACCTCTTTATTAGAATGACTTACAAATTTTCACACTCATTATTAACTCTTTTAAAAGAGTAAACTAAATTTGGGTTCGGGGCTGTTTCTGTATTATCTGCCAAGCATGTCGCTTAGTTTTAAGTAATGGTTTGCATAATCACTTCATGAAGCTTAGTCATAGCGACATCGAGAATATTGTTTTTAGAGTTGTCAGATATTTGATTGGCACTAAGTTCGTAGCTGGGTAATATAGCATGACACTGGCTGACAACCTCTTTAAAATCGAACGTGTTTATATACTATAGACGAAGAGTATAGGATGAAATATTAAGAAAATTTCAGGAGGATTAAAATATGAAAGGAAGAATACAGGCCTTCAGGCAAAGCAGACGGGTGAGCAATCCACGCTATGCGGTTGTGAAACCTTCAATTGAAGGAAACTACATTGGCAGGAAGGTAGTGTACACCACGCTGACAGGAAAAAAGATAGCTGGCAAGGTCAGAAAAAACCACGGCAATGCTCTGCTGGTATGCTTCTCCCACGGGCTTCCTGGACTGGCATTGGGGAGTGATGTGGAGTTCATGCCTTCATCGAAAGCCAAATAAATAATGAATTTTGAAAAGCCAGGAGATATAGCGCAGTTTCATCACAACAGAATCTACTCCTCAGGAAAAGATGCAAAAGCTCTTAGAAACTCCTCCTCCATAAAGTGAAGCTCTGCAGGAATTATAAGAGTATGAGGTGGTCTGCCAAGGTCTTCTTCCAGCAGTTTCCCTATACTGCCCGCTTTTAGTTTGAACTCAGGCGCTCCCGCCCTTGAAACAACCACAGCAATGGTTTCAGGAGTAATAACTCCCTCCTTTTTTCTATCTTCAAGCTTCAGCAGAATTTCAATAGCTTCCTTTGCATGCATAAGATATGTTCCGCTCTTCTCAACCTTAATATCAAGGAAGAGCATTGTATGAAGCCCCATATTCATATTTGCCTTAACCGTAGTGTAAGGTGTTTCTGAAAAAAACCTTTCTTCAGGTCTTGCAATACTTGCACTCCTGCCAAATTTATAATTATGCAGTCCTGCAAGAGAGGGTGCAGCAGAGTAAATCGAAGCGTTGTTCACAACTCTAACTTCAATTTCCAACTCTCTGGCATCAAGAAGGAGGTGTACATGAGTTGTGGATATAAGAGCATCACCAGCCACCAGCAGTGAAACCTTGCTCTTCTTTGCCCTCTCCAGTATAACTTTTTCTCCCTCCTCTTCAATATCGCTTCTTGAAAGCAGCTTAACCTTTCTGCCTATAATTTTCTCCATCCTCTTCAGATTTAAACCAGGCATAACTGATGTGTAGAACTCAGCAAAAATATAGTCGCTGCCTCTTGCCTCTTCGAGGCCCTTTAAAGTTATATCCTTCTCACTGTAAAGTCCCAAGCCAATAAGCACAAGCATAATATTAATAGTTTTAATGCAATATAAAACTCATGGCTCTTGCTGTTAAGATTAGAAAAGAGAAGGCAGAGGAAGCAAGAAGGAAGCTTATTGGATTTAACCTTTTTGATTCAGAATATAAAATTCTGATTAATGGAGACTATGTACTTCTCCCTGTAAGTGGAAAGCCTGAGGGCTTTAAGGTTGTTGATATCCCCCTCCAGAAGAGAAACAAAAGAAAGAGCTTCAAGGACAGACTTGGTGAAATTCTAACAGAAAATGAGATTTCACAGGTTAGAACCTCATTTGACCTTATTGGTAATATTGCAATAGTTGAAATTCCACCTGACCTGGAAAAAAAAGAAACGGAAATAGCCAGAGCACTTTTAGATTCTATAAAGGCTGTGAAGGTTGTTTTTAAGAAAGAAGGCTCGGTTTATGGCAGTGAGAGAATAAGAAAATTGAAATACCTTGCAGGAGAGAACAGAAGTGAGACAGTACATACTGAAAATGGAATAAAACTCAAGCTGGATATAAAAGATGTTTACTTTTCACCGAGGTTGAGCTATGAAAGACTCAGAATACTCAGCAGGGTGAATGACGGCGAGATTATAGCTGACCTTTTTGCAGGAGTAGGCCCTTTTACATTACTTATTGCGAAAGACAGAAAAGTAAAAGTTTATGCAATAGACATAAATGCCAGGGCCATAGAGTATCTTAAAGAGAATATTGAACTAAATAGACTCAAGGGAGAGGTTATTGTAATTCATGGTGATGCTATGAAGGTTGCTCCACGGAGAGTAGCTGACAGGATTATTATGAACCTTCCGAAAAAAAGTCACGAATTTTTACCCCTTGCTTTTGACGTGTTGAAAGAAAAGGGGGGGGTGATTCACTTCTACACAATTGCTCCTGAAGAGGAGCTTTTCACCCAAGGCGAGAGAACCATTAAGAAAATAGCAGAGGAAAAAGGAGTTATTGCTAGAATAGAGAATAGCAAGGTGGTTAGAAGCTACTCACCAGGAAATTACCATGTGGTATTTGATATCAGAGTTATTTCATAAGCTATATGCAGCATTGGCAACCTGCTCGAATTTCTGACACTCTAAATCCAATCTTCTGCTCATATCCCATCACTAATTTTAAATATCATTGTATAGTTCTTAATTCAATGAAACTTCTTGTAAGCCCCTATACTGTTGAAGAAGCAGGGGAAGTTCTTAAAGGCAGGGCTGATATTATAGATGTAAAGAACCCAAAGGAAGGCAGCCTTGGCGCCAACTTTCCTTGGGTTATAAGAGACATAGTCTCCATTGCAGAAGGCAAAGCAGAGACCAGCGCCACTATGGGAGACCTTAAATTCAAGCCAGGACAGGCATCTCAGGCAGCCTTTGGTCTCTCTCTGCTTGGCATTGACTACATCAAGGCAGGGCTTGCTTTCACTGGCATGGAGAGGGCTGAAAAAATGGCCAATAGTATAGTAAGAGCTGTTGAAGGAAGAACAAAGGTTATAATTGCAGGCTATGCTGATTATGCACTTATTAAAACACTTTCGCCTCTCGAGTTTCCCGCTATCGCAGAGAAGGTAGGTGCTCAGGGCGTTATGATTGACACTTTTACCAAAAAAGGAAGAGGACTATTTGACTTTATGACTGAAGAGGAACTCTCAGTTTTTATTGAGGAGGCACACAGCAAAGATCTTGTGGTTGCTCTTGCCGGGTCTCTGAAGGAAGAGCAGATTTTAAGAGTTAAAAAGCTTGGAGCAGATATAGCTGGTGTCAGAGGAGCTGTATGCTCCGGAGGGGACAGGGTTAACGGTAAAATTTCTATACCAAGAGTTAAGGAGCTAAAAGAGATATGCAGTGCCAAAAACATCTAAACTACAGAATTATATAACTTTGCAGATATAAAATTAAAAAATAAAAATTAAAGAGTTAGAAATAGACTTTTTAACAGGAGTCGTGAGAAATTGCACTCTGAGGACAACCCTCAATGCATGCACAACACTCTATACAATCGTCCATATTGACCGCTTCACTCTTATCGTCATCATTGAGTTCATATACACCAGCGGGACATACGTCCACACAACTTCCACATCCGATACATGCATCTACATCAATCTTTATAGAAACCATATACTTGGACCTCCTTTTGCAATAATCGATTATAAGAATAACAAAAGAAAATAATTATTGAAGAGTTAGATTTAATAGGGTGTGGGAGAATTAAAAATTAATGACTTTCAAGTTCGACCTTCACATTCACTCAGGATATTCCAAAGACTCACGAATGGAAGTGAAGAAAATAATAGAGATTGCAAAGAGCAGAGGTTTAAGTGGTATAGCAATAACAGACCACAACTCTGCTGAAGGTGGATTTCATGGGAGGAAAATTGAGGGAGATGATTTCACAGTTATACCTGGGGAAGAGGTTCTTACCAGCAGAGGCGAGGTCCTGTGTCTATTCCTCAATGATGAAATCAAAACAAGAAAATTCTACGAGGTTGTGGATGAGGTGCACTCCCAGGACGGGCTATGTATAGCCCCTCACCCCTTTGACTTTTTCAGAATTAACAGATTAAAGAGTATTGAGAAACTCTACAAAAATCTTGACGGGATTGAGGTTTTCAATGCCAGATGTGTCTTTGAGAGCTGCAACATAAAAGCACTGGAATTTGCTCTGGAAAAGAAAATGTTTATGACAGGAGGGAGTGATGCCCACACTTATGGCGAGATAGGTTCGGCAGGGGTTGCTGTTAAGGATATAGAGGATATAAGGAAGGGTAAGACTGAGATTTTCGGGAATGCCTCAGGATTTTTCAAGTTAGTAAAAACAAAAATTTATAAGAGTTTTGGCATAGAGGTTTAATCATGTCAGAGGAGGAAAAGAAACTTGCTGGAATCGAAGCTGCTAGAGAGGTTGAGAAAGGAGGCTATATTGGTCTGGGAACAGGTTCGACTGTAAGGTATGCTATAGAGGAGCTGGGCAGAAGGGTCAGAGAGGACGGCCTTGAAATTAAATGTATACCCAGTTCTGCTGATACAAGGATTCTTGCAATTAAAAATAAAATTCCTCTCACAACCTTTGAGGAGATTCATGAGCTTGATATATCTATAGATGGTGCGGACCAGATTTCGAGTGGTTACACATTGATAAAGGGTGGCGGTGCGGCTCTCTTCAGGGAGAAAGTAGTTGCTTCAAATTCAAAGAGATTTATTGTTGTTGTTGACAAATCAAAGCTCTCAGAGTCTCTCGATATTGCTGTTCCGGTGGAAGTTCTGCCATTCGCTTGGGCTGTTGTTTCTGAAAGGCTTAAGGCTCTGGGATGCAAAAAATCTAAATTAAGGTGTGCAACAGGGAAATCAGGGCCTCTGCTTACAGATAATGGTAACTATATTCTTGATGCCAGTTTTGGAAAAATTGAATACCCACAGAAGCTTGAGGAGGAGATTAATGATATTGTTGGGGTTGTGGAGAATGGAATATTCTGTGGCATGGCTTCAAAGATTATAGTAGGTAGAGACGGCAGGATTGAGGTACTGCAATGATTAACATGGTTCTTCAGGCTCTTCAGAAACCAGAGAGTTATGATGAGGATGTAAAGAAGATAAGACTAATCCAAACCCATATCTCATTTGTATTCCTCACAGGAGACTATGTCTATAAAATTAAAAAACCTGTAAATTTTGGATTTCTTGACTTTACAACTCTTGAAAAAAGGAAGTTTTACTGCGAGGAGGAGATGAGGGTTAATAAAGCTCTTGTTGGAGATATATATCTCGGGGTTGTACCTATTGTGGAGACTCCCGAAGGCAGGATAAAAGTTAATGACATGGGCAGGGTTGTTGAGTATGCTGTCAAAATGATTCAGCTTCCTCAGTCGGCAATAATGAGCAATCTTCTGAAGGAAAATAATATATATAAAAAAGATGTTGCTGAGATAGCAAAGCTGGTGGCAGATTTTCACTCAACAGCTAACAGAGGCGAGGAAATTAATAAATATGGTAGTTATGAGCAGATTATGACAAACTGGACTCAGAATTTTGAGCAGACAGAGAATCTTACTGTAGAGTATCTGTATAAAGAAAAATATCTAGAGCTTAAAGACAGAGTTATAAATTTCATGGATAGTAACAAAGAACTTTTTGAAAGAAGAGTCAGAGAAGGTAAAATCAGGGAGTGTCACGGTGACCTTCACAGCGGTAATATCTTTATTGTTAGAAGGCCAGGAAAACTCTATAAATCTGGAATTTACATCTTTGATGCCATAGAGTTCTTCAAAGGCTTTAGCTGTAGTGATGTTCTTGCAGATATCGCCTTTTTATCAATGGATCTTGAGTTTAATGGCAGAGATTATCTTGATAAATCCTTTATTGACGCATATTTTGAGTTTTCTGATGAGGAAAAGCTGGAGAATCTTCTGGATTTCTATAAGTGTTACAGGGCCTTTGTGAGAATGAAAGTCACAGGCTTTATGCTCTTTGATGAGAATGTCGACGAAGAGGAGAAGATAGAAATAAGAGGGCTGGTTAAGAAGTATTTTGAGCTGGCAGGGAAGTATGCTACTCTACTGTCAATCACCACCCATTAAAATAGGTGGTATATTTGCCCAGATTATTATGAAATGTATATCTTTTTATAATTTAATGTGGAATTCTTTTCATAATTTCTCTGATATTTTCTCTGACACTTCTCGAGGTATCCAGCACTATATGGGCCCTCCGAATAGGTTCAAACTTCTTTTCAATCTTTTTGTAAACCTCAAAGTTAGCATCACTCAAAGAGCTTCTCAGTTTTCTTCTCTCCATCCTCTCACGTATTACAGTTTCAGGGGCAGAACATTCAATCACAAAAACCTTGGTTCCTGTATTTCTTCCAACTTCATAAGCCTTTTGCCTCAGATTCATCTTATAAAATGTTCCATCCAGAATAACAGTTATCCCCGACTTCGCCAGATATTCTACAATTAAAAAGGTAACTTTATAAACCAGAAGCTTCTCTTCATTACTATAGGTCGGATTATCAAAAAGCTGCTTTCTGATTAAATCAGTTCTCAACACTGTGGCTTTGAACTTTCTTGCCAGAGTCGTAGCTATAGTACTCTTTCCTGAGGCAGGCAAACCTGCAATTAAAATTATCATAATATAAACTAAGCTTTAGACATACAAATATTTATCAGCAATACTAATCATGAGTTAAACCACTATACATCTACATGTTTTTATGACAAACATAGCAGAAAACCAACGACTTTAGTCGTTGGATGAATGCGTTACTGTATAATGAATATTAAATTTTAATCTAATGA
>QIGD01000033.1 GCA_003229935.1 Methanobacteriota archaeon
TGTCCAGTGCCTTTTTGCTTAGATAGCAGAATGGGCAGGAGTAATCCGAAAAAACGATAACTTTATTCATAGATACACTCTTGTCTTAATCAGATAAATAAACTTACTGCCCTCTTCATCCATACCTAAAAGCTCATTTCCACTATGCTTAACCCACGCTAAAATATCTTTTTTTGAACCTTTGTCTGTTGCTATTACCTTGAGCACTTTTCCATGTTCAAGTTTTTTCATACCCTGTTTTGTTTTCAATATAGGCATAGGACACACAATACCACTAGTATCAAGTACTTTATCAACATCTTCACCACGTATAGAACGAACATTCGTTCTATAGTATTGTAATATTTAAATAACTTGTTAAAAGAAACTTGAAACTATCTTCTTAGCGCCCTCCAGCAGGAATCAAGAGTTTCACCGACATGATTGAAAAGACTATCCTGAATAACACCATCCAACTTCAGAGTTATAAGCCTGATTGGAAGCCCCATTAAAATTGCGGTTGCCAGCAGTGGGTCTATATCCTTTATTTCTCCCTTTATAATGTCATCCGCTACTATCGTCATAATATATTCGAAAGGTTCAGAGGAACATATGGTGCGGTTGTTTCTCATGATTTCTCTGTGCTTCACATACAGGGCATATTCCATAATATCTGGAAACTCATCGATAAGTCTGTAAAATACTTCAATAATCCTCATGAATCTCTCTTTAGCATATTTCTCATCGACAAGTGCCTCTTTCAGGTTTCTCATGAGAAACTGTAAAGTATCGTTATAGTGGTACTCTGTAATATCTTATTTTCAATCAAAATAGTGATATATTGCCCCTATGCTCAGTCCAGCCTCCCGTGAGATGTTCTGAATGGAAGTGTTAAAATACCCCTCTCTGGTAAAAAGTCTCCGGGCGATTTTAATTATTTTACTTTGAGCTTAAAGCATTTCTCAAAATTTAGTTCTTTTTCAATATAAATCTCTTGTTTTATATTTGATACCTTTTTTCTGATGAATATATACTTCTTATATAAATATAATAGCAATTATTACATATGATGTTATTATTGATTATTTATATGGTGTTAAAAGTGATTAAATATATATTTGATAGGATAATTTATATACAGATGCAATTGGAAGATTCTTCTAGACATATAGTCGCTATTGTGTTAAATCTTGACAGACAAGGAACTCAGATATATCGAAAAAAGTTTGGCAGAAAGCTTATCTTTTCACTTCATCACTTGAGAAAGTAATGGAAGTATATAACCCCCTGAGTTTTATAGGGGATTTATGAAAACTTTTATATGTTAATGTATGAAAATTAACATATGGGAATTGCTTATATTCAAATCGACGGTGAACGTCAATCACAACCTATTAAAATGGGTAGCATGCCTTGTGAGAGACAGGGATGAACTATTGTCTTTTTTTAGATATGACAAGAGAGAAAGGCTTCATTTCTCTCATATTAGTTCCAACTCTGGCGTAAATAATCCTTTAACCTCCCAAGCATAAGCGAGCGGGGGTACCCGAGCGGCCAAAGGGGGCAGACTTAAGATCTGCTGGCTAAGTGCCTACGTGGGTTCGAATCCCATCCCCCGCATATTTAAAAGAGGGGTTTATTTCACAACCAGAACAGAACAGCTTGCATAGTCAACTACAGGGTCTCCTGTACCTCCCAGGAATCTCCTCTTAAGGGGGTGCTCTGTGTTTACACCAAGAACTATCAGGTCTGCATTAATCTCGTTTGCCTTTTTCACTATTTTTTCAGTAGGTTTTCCAAATTCAAAGTAAGTCACTGGTTTTATTCCGCTTTTTTCAGCTATTTCACTGGCATACTTTAAAAACCGTGAATAATATTTCTCCGCCTTTTCTTTCTCTTCATTATAACCATTTCTTACTTCGGCAAATTCGGGAATCAGGGCAACTGTTATAATACAAAGCATAGAGTTATGCTGCTTTGCCAGCTCTATGGCTGTTTTCAGTGCTTTGTATGACCCATCCGAGCCATCAAATGCCAGAAGAATCTTAGTGAACATATGGAAAGCCTCCTGTAACATATAATATTGTGAGAAACATTGCAGTGACTATATACAAAATATATACTCCTATGTTTCCGTTCATAAGATACAATCTAAATATGTTGGAGGCATATCTTACGCTCTTTGCTGTTACCACATATCCCTTTTCAAATATATCACCCCATATAACTCTGCATCCTTCCTCCTTTGTCCTGTAGAATCCCTTCAGTGTATACCTCAGGATCATTGAATAGGATAGTGAATTATAGTTGCCGCCTTCTCCACCACCTGCCCAAGCTTCAGTATACCTTATCTTTCTCTTTGAAATCCCATATATCAAGGAGACGAGAACAATAAGGAAGACAAAAACGAAGGTCGGAGACATTCCTCCAAACTTTTCTCCTGATAGAATCAAGAAACCCTTTGGAATTGCCAGAGCGCCTCCAATTAAATTAACTGCCGGGTTAACACCAGTTAAACTGTAAACTGGCTGTGAAACAAAATCTATCAGACTCTGTGGAAATAGAGAAATTATAAGGATTACTGAGAGAAGGATTAGCATTCCGGCATCTACCATGCTTATTTTCCTTCCGGTTGACCTTTTAAAACCGTAAGAAATCATCTTAGTCATTGAAATTGTTGCAATTCCTGCAGCCAGAGCTACTACAGCACCTACAGATACTATAAGTATTTTATATTTAACGGATGGAATCTCAAAAGACTGGAAAAGAGCTTCGAGAGCCATCCATTCAGCTATAAATCCTGGCAGAGGAGGAATTGCTGCAAGTGATAAAGCTGCAATATAGCCTGAAGTAATACTTATATTGCTTAATTTTACATCTTTAAGCTCATTAATATTTGGAGAGAACTGTTCAATCATACCTGCTGTGAAGAAGAGCAGGGCTTTGGATATACTATGGAAAAATGCATAAAACAGAACGGTAAGCATTGTGAAGGCAGAAAGGACAGAGTTATGGTGGTATACAGCGATTATGTAAGCACCAAGTAAAACAAATATAATACCATCATTTTCAATTGTACTGTAAGCTGGAAGTTCCTTTACCTTTTCGGAAGTTGCAGCGTGAAGTGAGCCAATTGCAGCAGTAATCCCTCCAAGGATGAGCATAACAGCAGAGACCCAGATTGATGGCACCTGTATGCTGAGCATTCTGACTATACCATAAACACCCATAAGAGTAAGAACTGCACTTAACAATGCTGACATGTTTGAAGGCGCAGTTGAATGGGCTGGGGGTAACCAGATATGAAATGGAAATACAGCCATTTTAACAGCAAAGCCGAAAAGAGCAAATAAAAATATTAGATTCCACATATTTGAGCCCTTCCAAGCAGCGAAAAAAATACTGTGAGTTGTTCCCAGTGCCAGTGCAAAGCTCAACATCAAAAGTATTGTGCTGAGCTCTCCAAAAGCAAGGAATACATATGCAGCTCTCATACTATCTTTTCTTGCCGATATTGCTAGAAAAGATGCTATAGTCATACCTTCCCATCCTATAAGGAATGAAAGGGCGTCTCTGCTTACAAGTATCAGAAGCATGGAAGCTATGGTTAATGCAAAGGTTGATGCAAGTCTCTTTCCATAATGGTCGTATCCTATGGAATATACACTTGCCGAGAGCCAGACTATTGAGGATAGAAGCAGGAAGTATGGAAGGAAGGCATGGTCTGACAAACTTCCTGAAATTGCCAGATATATCAACCAAGCACTCCCAAATGCAGAGATAACATATGTAATTTTTTTAGATAAAACCGCAAATGCTGAAGCTGATATAAAAAGAATTATAATGTAATATAAGATATTCATCTCCATGCTTATCTCCTCCTGTATGTTTTAAGAAGACCATATAACAGTCCTATGGGTGAAGGAGGACAGCCAGATATTTTCGCGTCTACATTGATATATCTATCCACTCCTTCATTACCAAAAATTCCGCCACTTGTAGCACAGCTGCCGGCAGCAACAACAATCTTCGGCTCTGGCATTGCCTCATATGCTTTCAGCATTGGCTCCACCATTCTGTCGGTGACCTTGCCTATAACAAACATTATATCTGCATGCCTCGGTGTTGGTGTGAAGAAGAACCCAAGTCTATGTAAATCATAGTAAGGGTTGGTAAGCATATCAAGTTCTCTATTACAGGCATTACATGAGCCAGCATCTACAAGGAATATGTGAACGGAGCCAGAGAATGGCAGCTTTCTATTTACTTCTGCAATTTCTACATTTCCTGTCATTTCAAAGCCATAATCTTCACATCTCTGGCAGAATATACATTTATAAAAGTCGAGAGCTTCACTGATAGCATCTGTTGGACAAACACCCCTTGCAGCTTTGATATCTCCATGCCTATGAACAGGTACGCCTATTTCTGGAACTTCATCCTTTGTTGGTTTTTCATCAGGATATTTTGTTGTAATTATTCCTTTGCGCAGTCCTTTTATAACCCACATGATATCACCTGTCCGAATCAGCAAAGCTGAGACCAAAGCTCTCTATACCAAAAGAAAAATCTGTGAAGATATTTCCTTCAATCGCAACAGCAAAAGCTGGATAGTTTATTGTAGATGGGGGTCTTATTCCAGCCCATTTTATTATTCCATTTTCAACTTCAAGTGCAGTCAGAATATCACCTGGAGGAGCCTCTGACCTTCCGTATAGAAATCCACTGGCGTCAACATCTGTTTTCAGCTCTGTTTGTGGTAGATTTTCTGCAAAGAATTTGATTATCTCTACTGAATTTCTTATCTCTGTTATCCTTACCATCATCCTTGAAAGAGCATCGCCATATTCTTCAACTGCAACTCTGAAAGGTGTATCTGTATAAATACTATTAAAACTCCTGACATCTTTTCCTACTCCCGAAGCTCTCGCTGGTATTCCTATTGTATCCAGACGTATAATATCTTCTACATTCAAAATAGCTGTGTTATGAAGTCTGTCTATGAATATCGTTGATGTTATGAGCAGTTCAACAAGCTTATCAAATTCTCTTTTAATGTCTATAATCCTACCTAGCAGGACTTTAGTGTTAATATCCTTTCTTACACCGCCGGGGATGTTAAGACCAAATAAGTAGCGGTGTCTGAAGAACTTTGCATTAAGCCTCAGGACATCTTCTTCCAGAGCGGAAAATTGAGATGCTGCAACACTTTGTGAGGCTGCCGTTGCCAGCCTCTGTATTGCATGGATATGATTGTATATTCTTTCAAGTTCGAGTGCTATTATTCTTATAGCCTCTGCTCTTTCTGGAATGTTCTCTTCAACTGCACTGCAAAATGCATTGGAATATGCAACTGAAAATGTGCCACACAGCCTTTCAATCAGAAGAAGAGCGTCTTTTACATTCATCCCACAGATTTTTTTCTCTATGGCTCTGTGTTTGTATCCCAGGTCAGGAGCAACATTTAGAATTCTCTCTCCATAACTGAGAATATGAAAAGCCCCGGATTCCCACAGTCCGGATGATACTGGGCCATAATGAAGTTTAAAAACATCATCAGGACATTCTTTGCAGTAAGCATTGTAATTTCCTGACAGAGCATGAAGCACAGGTCTTATCTCACCTATATTCGCTTCAGGAGGAAGAGCAAACTGACCACTCAGGCCAAGAGTCTGACTTGGAGTTCTATTTATATCAATATCTGGAGAACCTGTCATCACAAATTCTATAGAACCGCTGGTATAATCTGTCCATACATAGACCTCCTTATCTTTTTTAGGAAAACAGGCTGTAAGTGAGTACTTTTTATTTTTTGCATAGGAAAGCAGTTCAGATTCTGTTATTTCAATAATCATAACATCACCTCTATATATATCCACACACCAAGGCTGAACACAAGGGCTATTGCAACAGATAAGAAAGGAATAAGTTCTGCATATACAGGCATCTTATTTACTTTTGCATCTCCAAAGCTCATTTTCGCTACATGGTAATTTAAAGCAAGAAAAGATGTGAATATTGATATTGCAAGCATGGCTGTTATCAAAGGCATTTTAAATGAATAGCTCAGGATTACAAGCTCAGCTATGAAGGATGCAAAGGGAGGAGCTCCTGTAACAGCAAGGGCTCCCAGCACCATTGTTATACCTGTAAGCTGTGTAGAGTTGAGTAGACCTCTAACATTCTCAATTTTCTTTGTTTTATATACAGCAATTATATTCCCAGTGCTGAAAAACAGTCCTGACTTAGCAAAAGCATGCACAATTAGAAGTAAAAATGAGGCTTCAGCCGCTTTTCCGCCAAAGGCAATCCCTGCGACTGCTATACCCATAACATCCATGGTTGAATATGCAAACATCCTCTTGAAATTCTGCTGTTGAATAATTAGAATAGAAGCTACAAGAGCGGTTATAGCTCCGAAAAATGCAGTTAAACCTATAACATGATATGCTTTGCTTGCAATAGCTATTAAGAAAATACGGAAGTAGGTTAATAATGCTACAGGAAGTAACGTTGCTGATAACATTGCACTTATAGGGGGAGGAGCAGACCCATGGGCATCCGGTAACCACGTATGCATTGGAAACAGACCTATTTTCGTTCCAAAACCAACGAGTGCGAGTGCTAAAGCGACAGAGGCGGCAAAGGGTGAAAGTTTAACATTATACCATATAAGCGTTTTTCCTACAAATTGTATAATTATAATTGAAAGCAGAGCAATACCCATCCCTGCAGATGCTATGATAGCATATCTCCAGGCGGCCTCTGCTCCAGCTTTCTTCTTTTCAAGAACGATTAACAGTGCACTTACGACTGTTGAAGTCTCAAGTCCAATCCACATAAGACCAATATTGGCTGAAACTGCAGTAAACAGCATGCTAAGTGCAAACAGGTTCAGAAGTGGATAGTAAAAGTCAACACTTATGAATGTATCTTTGACAGTTTTCAGGAAGTACACAGAATATGCGGATGAAAGGAAATACACACATGAAATCAGCAATATTATTATTGCAGAGTATATATCAACAAACATCCATCCGTCTGTAATATCGCCTCTAAGAACTTTACATATTATGTAAATAGATAAAATTGTAGTTATAAGAGAAGCGACTAATGTCGAGTTTTGTTTAACTTTTGGATATGGTAATAGGGAGAATAACACCCCACCAAGTGGGAAAATAACCAGAAACCACAGTAAACCAATCATCCTCTTAACTCCTCTATCTCAAGTATTCCATATTCTCTTTCCTCAGCCAGTATCACTCCCAGAAGTATAAGTCCTATCACATCCAGCAGGATTCCTGCTTCAAGAATAAAGGAAAGAGGGATTAACAGAGTTCCAGCGTATAGCAGAGCATTCTCCTCCATAATATATCCTACCATCTGTGCCAGAGCATTCTTTCTCGCTATTATGAGAAGGAAGCCAAGGAGCAGGAGTATTATGGGCAATGCTCCGCCTCTTATTTTAAATAATGGGTAAAAGGCAGTCTGATATAAACCATAACCAATAACAGTAAGAAATATTCCAGTTATAACCAGTGCTGGTACTCCTGTTGTCATTTCTCTATAATCCCATATCTTATTACCTCTTATATTCCACTTCATCACATGTGGAACGATATAACCTCTGACCACCAGCGTCAGAATTGCAAGTATAATTAATTCCAGCGACCCCTTTTGAAACCCAAGTATTGCAATTAAAATTGCAAGTAGGACTGACTGGAATGCCATAGTGTTTATAAGTGGCTTTATATAACTTTGCCCGAGCATTTCAAAGGCTGTGAGGATTATAAGTGTACCTATAAATTCTATTGCAACAGAAATCATGGTGCAATACCTCCAAATAGGAAAAAGGAGAATATAGAGAGTAATGCAAGTGAAAATGATATAGCCAGATAATCAAGTATTTTGAAAAGCTTCAGCTTTGCAAATGTTTCTTCAACAATGACCAGTGCACCTATAAGGAAGAGCATTTTTACTATCAGAGAAATGATACCAATACCTATAGAAATGACTGAATATCCCATTGCAACACCCCACGGGAATGTGAAGATATTAAGGAAAATAGACATGAATATAAACTGCTTCATATATGAACCCCATTTGACTATGGCATACTGAATACCTGAATATTCCATTAGTTTAGCTTCATCGAGCATTCCTAATTCCATAAGTCCCTCAGCTTCAACAGGAATTTTTCCTGTCTCGAATAGAAGCAACATGAAAAAAGATGCGATTATAAGGAGGTGCGTAGGTGATAAAATCCAGTTTACCTGTGTTGAGAGAACCTGGGTTGTTATGAAGGGATTGTTTGTTGAAGTTATAAGGGCTACACCGAAGAATACAATGATAAGGGTTGGTTCTGCCAGAGCTGCGAATGATATTGCTCTGCTCGCCCCTATTGTTGTGTAAAAGCTCCCTGTCCTTGTAACAGCAATTACGGATATTACTCCAGCCATTATGAAAAGGAAGGCTCCTCCCAGAAAATCAACTGTCGGTGCGAAAGGTAGGGGGTATCCTGTGACTATTGGCAGAACCATCGAGAGTATAATATAACATGAAAATGCAATGGCAGGTGCCAGATGAAATATAATAGAAACTGACGATGGTGCCACCACTTCCTTCCTCATAAACTTCCACATATCGTAATATGGCTGGAATATGCTTGGACCTCTCTTGGATTGGACCATAGCTTTGGCTTTTGTCATAATACCTGAAATGAGGGGCGATAGAACTAATACGACAAGCGTCTGAATAACCTGGAAACATAGCATTCTAATTTCCATTTATATCCACCCCTTCTTTATGCTAGAAAATCTATCTGAAATTCTTGTATGGATTATATCCACTACTACGTATATCATATGGTGGTATCCCATAACTTCACCTGCCATCTTCTTAAGAGGAGCTATCAGCAGTTTTGCTGCAATTCGCTTTTAGCAGGTGAACCCCATCACCTAATTGACTTACTTATCTCACTTATTTCTATCAAATTAGTTTACTTCTATGGTATTAATATAATATATAAAGGTTACGTTAGTCACCTCTATTGCACAACTATCAATCACTACCCATCAAAATGGTTGGCTGTCTCGTGAGAGACATGGGTAACATGTTGATTAGAAGGCATTGAAAGATGCAGAAGTTATTGGTAGAGTTAAAGAACACATCAGGGAATGCTCCGAAGGGAACCTAATCTCTGGCAAGAGAGGACAGGACTTGAGATTCCCCATAAACATGCAAACCAAACTGATACTGTACATGATAGCGCTAGGAACAGTGAGAAGATTCCATTGAAATGAGTGGTCTCTTTGCCAAGATTATTATGAGACTCTAAATCGCAAAAATTATATAACCCTATCAAGACTATGTAAAGGGATGCTTCCAAAATACTTCTATAGTTCAGAGTTTAAATATTTCAAAGAATGGTCTATAATCGTAGTTCTCATTGAAATCGGTACAGGAATTAGGTCAATACTGCTTTATAGTCTGTTGAATATTGGAACCCTACTATCTCTTGGTAGTACTGGTTTCGTACTCCCTGTAGATGGGCTATACGACATAACTCAACACATGGTTCAACAGTTAGTAAAGCAGTATTGCATCATTTGTGAGGTACCATTACTCAAAGCTGCTTGGGCGCAGGTCACATGCCAGCTACCTTGGGAACTTTTAGGGTCAATCACCCACGGCTAAAGCATGCTCGAATTAAATTAGGTATGGAGAAAAGCCATGTTAATGATGCTTTTGTAATCGCGGTGGAACAACTCAAAGTAGGAGTAAACCCTACGAATTGACTCAAACGAGACGTAATAACAGAAGCATTCAAACCAATAGAAAAGGTTTTAAACCTTCTATAAGAAGATTACAACCCAATGATTTAGTAAAACATATTAAATCTCTATATAAGGTCAAAGGAGTTCATAGTTCTGGGAAATATCTAATATTGGTAAACAAGATAGGAAAAAGATTTGATATTAATGTTAAGAAAGTGGAGTTGGTAAAATATGGAAAAGGAATACAATTTTAAAAGAGGTGAAAAAGG
>QIGD01000034.1 GCA_003229935.1 Methanobacteriota archaeon
ATCACATTTAAATGATTTTGTATGATTACTTAATGTTCGCTTTCATCCCACCACTAAAGATGGTGGGCTTTCCCGCTCACGATATCGTAAAAAGGTTGAGGTGGGTAGTCTAAAAATTATATTTTCGAAATGACTAAAGTCAGGTTGTGTAAAAACTTACGTTTGCATGAGAAATATATACCCTTCAAATTAAAAAAGGTGGTAGAGAATTCACAAAATTGGTGGTTTTTACACAGTCTGGCGTTACAATAGGTGGATATATCCATCAGTTAAAACTACCCAAAACATAACAAAAATTCCTGTGTGAAATAGAAAAAGGAAATCTATGAGAATTCCCTCTCAACATAATTTATTGCTTCCTTCACTCCTCCAGCTATGCCATCTGTTTCAATCATACCCAGTGGTTTTATTGCATCACCAACATTAACTATGTTCCTTACTGGAGTTCTTGGAGAGATAACCTTTCCGCTGGGGACCCTGTTTACTGGCCAATTTTTTCTGTGAACCTGAGTGGCAAGGATTTTACAATGTTTATCAAAATCAGGAAAAAGCTTCTTTAAATCTTTTATACCCTTTTCAATCTCCAGCTTCACATTTCTATCTGGCTTCAAAATCTGATGAGACATTATAAGGTGCTTTCCCTGAGGAGCCAGCACCGGAGAGACATTTGTAACTTCGTTTATTCCGTGGATGCGTTCAGCATAAGGTGTAAGAAGTACCCCACTGAAATCTAACATGGGTTTATCACTTGCTACACTTATCTTTATCCCCAAAGAACTTTTTATATTCATGATAGACTTTTTATAATTTTCCGGGAAAAGTTCACCAGCAAGAGAGGCAGTTGCTTTCAGGCCTACATTGCTCACTATCAAATCATAGTTTTTCTTTTCGCCTTCTACAATCACGCCTTCAGCATGTTTATCACCATATATTTTCTCCACACTATTCTTTAAATGAAGCTTTCCTCCTTCCGCTGAGAGAACTTCAAGTAAAGCTCTAGTTACACCTCTGCACCCACCCATGGGTACTCCAGGACCACCATATTTATAAAAATTTTTAATTTCTTTCAAAACTTCTTTAGAGGAAACTTCACTGGCATCAAGGCTAAGACTCCAGCCTGTGAAAGCATCTGCTATTTTCAGAGCAAGTTCACTGTTAACCTGTTTCTTAACCCACCAAGCAAAGCTTTCTTTATCACCTTTATTCAACTTCAGCTTTGCAAGAAGCTTCAGTAGTCCTACCTTGTAGCGCAATGGAAAAACCTTTGCAATCTCTCCTATAGTTAGATTTTCTCCCTCTATATTAAGTAGAACCTGAGGCTTTGAATCTACTATTTCAACATCTGCATCCAGCTTTTTTAACATAGTTCCGAGGGGACCATTGCCAGAGTAGGGTATCATGTGAAGAGCACCGGTTGAGAGCTGGTAACCTTTATAATCAATATTTGTAAATCTCCCACCTGGGTAAGGAAGCTTTTCATATACATCAACTTTATAGCCTTTCTTTGCAAAGGAGCAGGCAGCTAGAACTCCACCGAGGCCAGAGCCAATTACACAGACTTTCATTTCACTTCTCCTCAGCCTTAATCTCTCTGAGGATTTCCTTTGCTTTATCCATTCTCACCTTTTTAGACTTAACAAGGAGCTCTGCCACCTTATTAATTTCATCACCAGCAGCACCTGCCATTGCAGCTATATTTCTGGCATGAAGGTTCATATGCCCTCTCTGAATACCTTCTGTAGCAAGAGCCCTCAAAGCAGCAAAGTTCTGGGCAAGACCTACTGTAGCTATAATTCTTGAGAGTTCACTTGCAGTTTTAATACCCAGAATTTTCACTGAAGCTTTAGCCACAGGATGAACTGCAGTTGCTCCACCGATAAGGCCTGCCGCAACTGGTACTTCTATTGTGCCAACAAGGTCTCCATCTTTATTCTTCTCGTAGGTGGTTAGAGGCTTATAGCTACCATTAATGGCAGCATAGGAATGCGCGCCTGCCTCTATAGCCCTCGTATCATTGCCTGTTGCAAGGGTTACTGCTGTGATTCCATTCATTATACCCTTGTTGTGGGTGGAACATCTGAAAATATCAGCTTCGGCAAATGCATAGGCATTCAGTATGCCATCCACAACCTCTTCGCCTCCTATAGCATCTTTATCAAATACTGCCCTAGCTCTTGCAAGTCTAAATTTAGCTAGATTGGAAATTATTCTGAGGTATACATTTCCGCCGGTAATATCCTCAAGCATGGGAGCAACTGCCTCTGCCATTGTATTTATAGCATTGGCTCCCATGGCATCTCTGCAGTCAACAAGAAGATGGGTAATCACCATTGGACCAAGCTTTGTATCTATTACCCTTACCTCAATATCTTTACAACCCCCGCCGAATTTCACAAGAATTGGGTCTTGTTCATTTGCCTTATCTATTATCTTATCCTTTATTCTAAGAATTTCCATCTTTGCACTATGTGGGTCACGAATTCCAGTCAGTTGAATCTGGCCAATCATAACAGGTTCGGTGGCTGAGGTTGTGAATCCACCTTTAACCCTCGCCATTTTTGCAGCATTACTTGCTGCAGCCACAACACTTGGCTCTTCTATTGCCATAGGTACCAAATAGTCCTTTTCATCAATTAGAAAGTTGGTGGCAATACCAATAGGAAGCTCAAGAGTACCAATAAAATTCTCAATCATCCTCTCAGCCTGTTCAGTACTCAGCCCTACACCTGCTATAGCTTTTACCTCCTCCTCTTCCAGATTTGCGAATTTCCTGACCATTTCAAGCCTCTCTTCTGGTGGAAGTTTATAATATCCTGATATTCTTGAACTTTTCATTTATTCACCTCGGGTATCCTAGCTTTTTCATATTCTTCTTCCTTTCCAAGTGGTTTTGTTGCATCAATACCAATTTTTGTTGTAATTGCTGACCTTTCTGCACTCGGGTCCAGACTGGAACCTTTAACATTCCTGAAAATATGAGCATCTCTGTGAGCTTGGAATCTTGTTGCGATGGCAAATTCAACCTCTTCTGGATTAAATATATCTATATCATCATCTACAATAACCACATGCTTCATACTTCTGTGACCTTTAAAAGCTGCTTCTATTGCTTCTTCTGGTTCGTCCTCACTCCTCTTTTTTATGCTTACAAAACCATGAAGCCAGCTACACCCCCCCTCGCTCAGAACCACATTCTTTACATCTGCAACCTTTGAGACCTCATGATAAATGGAAGGTTCTCTTGGCATACCCATAAGCAACCTGTGTTCAACACTGCTGGGCACAAGGGCAGGGTATATTGCATCTCTTTTTACTGAGATTTTTGTTACTTCAATTACTGGTTGCTTTCTTACAATATCATAGGTGCCTGTTATATCTGTAAAGGGACCCTCTTCAGTCCTCTCTCCAGGAAGAATTTTCCCCTCAATGACAATTTCTGCCTCTGATGGGACTCTCAGGTCAACAGATTTACATTTTGCCAGAGTAACAGGCTCTCCAGCAAGAGCGCCTGCCAAAGCAAGCTCGTCCTCAAAGCTGTTGAATGAATAGCTGGATGCAAATAGCACACTAGGATGAAGGCCTATAGCAATGGCTATTTCGAGTGCTTCATTCTTTTCTTCCTTTTTTGTGTAAAAGGCATGAAGATGTCTCTCCACAAGGCGTATTGCAATATGATTGTCATCTATAACAAGCATTCTGTGAATACTTGCATTTCTTCCGTGCTCTTCATCTCTGGCAAAAACCACGCCAGAGGTTATATAGGCTCCTGCATCCCTTTCGAAGTGCCTGAGTATGGGAAGTTCTCTGAGACTTTTTATTTCCTCCTGCCAGGGTGTTTTATTCACATCTTCAGCTTCTAAAGGACTTTTTAAACTCTCTGTCACCTTCATTACAAATTTTTCTCTGGTTGTGCAGAGAGCCGAGCACATCCTGTCTCTGGAAGTTATTATGTTACCGGCAACCCTCAGCCTGCTTCCTTTAACTCTGTTGAAAAGTACTGTCTTTCTGTAGTGTTCCATTAGTATCTTAGAAATTTCAAATTCAGGGCTGACTTCATCGTCTACAGTTAAATCTACCTCTAAAAAGTCTCCTAAGCTTTTCATCTAATCACCTTCAGAGAGACCCCTTCCTTTAGGTATGGGGAAAATTGGAGAAGTTTTAAATACTTTAAAAACAACTTATATATTAGTGATACATTGAAGAATACTGTATTACTTAATTGCCTCTCCTTAAAAGCAAAGAAACAAAATATTCTCGATAGTTTCTTAACAGAATATCTCATGGTTCTCAATCTCACCTTAGAACAGTTACCCAATGCCAACTCCTCCACCGAACTACACCACTTAACATATTCAAACATACGAAAAACCTCCTTTCTGCCCTATGACATTGTTCAGGAAGCTCCTGACATACTCCCACGACTAAAGTTCGTGGGGTTCTAAGGTCTCCATCGTCCATAGAGTTGCCTCTTTAGGGATATCAGTGTTCCCTTCTGCTACATCTCTGTCTGCAACAGATTGACCTATACTTTGACGCAATGCTATATTGAACGCAGCATTTACGTCAGCATGGTCAACGTGGCCACAGTGGGAGCACTTAACATCTTACCATTCCTATTGCCTATCAGCACACATCTTGAACACTTCTGGCTAGTATATTCTGGGTCAACATAGACAATACGTACTCCCAGTTTACCAGAGCTGGAGTTGCTGTAAACCAGCTCTTCCGTCCAGATGACGGGGTTCTCAGTGGTGTTGTGCACTATACTAAACCTCCGATGGAAAGCCTACGGCTTTAGAGGCTGTCCGACAATTACTCTCAGTAATATAAAGACAGTTTATTTTAGACAATAAAGGCTAAATTTAGCTTATTCCCCGTAGTATTTTTCAGCCTCTTTAGTCGTGGGAGTATGTCAGTCACCCCACCTTCTATATAAATTGTTTTTTATTTCCAGAACATCAAGAACCTTGCCTGCTATAAAATTAAGAATATCTTCGATATTTTCAGGTGAATGATAGAAGGCAGGCATTGCAGGCAGTATAACAGCGCCCATATTCGAAAGTTTGAGCATATTTTCGAGATGTATTGAGTTGAGAGGAGTCTCCCTTGGAACGATTATAAGCTTTTTTCTCTCTTTTAGCATTACATCGGCACTTCTTGTTATCAGATTGGAAGCATAGCCTCCTGCAATGGCCGCCAGAGTCTTCATTGAGCATGGAATAATTACCATGGCGTCAACACTGGAAGAGCCACTGGAAAATGGAGCTTCCATATTCGCATCACTGTAGAATTTTTGAAGTAGAGCGGTTTTGTTCTCTGTCTCTCTTCTGAAAATCTTTAAAGCAGGTGTGCTTACTATGCCATTATAATTAACATTTAAATTTTCAAAGGTTTCAATGAGTTTTGCTGCGTAGGGCATGCCACTTGCACCTGTTATAGCAATAAGAATCTTCATAGTATTAATTCTGCGAACTTATTTTTATATATTGTGCCGTTTGATGGTAGGTTTTAGAGTTTGAAAAATGAGAGTCTCTGGAAAACTTGTTAAAAAGATGGTAGAGCATGCGAGAGAAAAAGCAGAAGAAGAAGTATGTGGTATTATCCTTGGAAAGAATAATAGAGCATTGATGATTATGAGGGCAACAAATACTTCAGAAAATCCAGAATACACATACTCAATGTCTGTCAGGGATATTATCAGAGCTTATGATACTGCACAAGAACTAGCATATGAAATTATTGGTTTCTATCACTCTCATCCTTGTGGTTCTCCTGTACCTTCGGGGATTGATATTGCAAGAGCAACCTGGGATGGAGCTTATTATGTTATATTGAATTTAAAGGGAGATATAAAGGCATGGAATTGGCAGGGGGATAAAAAGAAATTCAGTGAAGAAAAGCTGATAATAGAATAGTTAATCACCTTTCAAGAGTCTCTCTGGCCTTCTTGAATAGAAGTGCCACATCTTCCCTTGGTATCAGAGGATCAACAATTATATTCCCCATAACTCTGATATTGAGAGAATACATACTTTCTGGTGAGAGTACTGGATACCATTCGTTTGCTATTTCAAAACTTGAATAAATTTGCTTTTTAACTTCAATGACATAGCAGATAATTCTCAGCAGATAAGGTTCCTTTTCCCAGAAGTTATAGACTATCACCGGGTCATACTGACTTATACTGCTGGATTCGATATAACTTCTATGCAGCCCGAGTTCGCTGTCTTCAACGTCTCCTTTATGATAATCATGGCAAGGAGACCACCCATTTTAATGGGTGGTGATTGACAAACTTTTGTTGTATATTTGTTTAGCAGCACCTGAATGAGCATACTATTCAATGTCAGAAAAGTAACGTTATAATAAAACTTTAATCATGAAGCATCATGCTCTCATCTTCTTATCTTCTTGATTTCAGATGTGCCAGACGGTAACATTCTCTGAATTTCATCATGATTGAGCTTTAAAAGTTTATCTTTGTGTTCCTCTTTAGCCTTTTTAATTAAGCATGTTTTTATTTCTCTGGAAACTTCAAGGCTCTTTTTTCTTCCAGGTGAAATAATAACATAATAATTAGCTTTTGACGATATAGCTTTCTCAGGTCCAGATATGACTTTAATATCATCATCAATAATCACACCAATTGCAAGTTCAACATGACCAACTCCATAATTTCTCTTTCCTCTTACAACAAAGGAGCCCTTGGCAACATACTCACCGCTCTCAGCACGCTTGCTCACCTGCTCTGGCTTTATCCGGTAAACCTCTAGGCTGGCAAAGCCGTGTTTCCATGCTCTTGAATATGCGGCTGCAAATTCGAAGGCTTCCTGTATTGTATCCTCTGGTACATCTCTATCTTCTGTTTTTATAACCACAACAGGAGCACCATGGATATCAGCATGAATAAAGATATCATCAGGTGAGCAGTGCTTTTTAAAGACCATTTCATTGCTTGTGGCATCCTTACCCCCAATAACAAGGAAGTCATCACTGGATATGAACCATCTGAACTTCTCATACCATTCCTGCTTTTTAGTCACTCTTTTCTTTGGCTTTGGCTTCGCAACACTGTAGGCTTCAACACCTTTAGCTTTAATTTCCTCTATTTTGTCCACTGTTTTTCTAACCGCCATGAGAGTACCTTTTATTTTACCTCTGAACTTTTTCCCTTTTGAATAGTAGAATTCTGAATTCTCGAAGACATCCTTTCTTATATCTATTTTAACCTCATTGCCATTAAGAATAAGTATAATGTCACCTGTAGATGGTATAATCTCCTTTACAATTGAAATATTACTTTCCTTAAACTTCCTTTTTATATCCTTCCAGGAATAATCTTTTCTTGCCTTTTTTATTGTATTCATAAGTTCTTCTATAATTTTATAATGGAGATAAATAAGGTCCCCTATCTCCTTATATTCCTTCTCCCCTTTCAAATATTTTTTCAAGATAGATGTTTGGTCCTTGAGCCTTGACCTGTACTTTCCAACCTCTTCTTCATACTTCTTGCGCCTCAACTCTTCTATATGGTCAAGCTCATAGGTGGTGAAATAAGTATCAAGAGCTTCATTCATACTTTCAAATTCCTGTGACTTTTTATCCCTGTAAATTTCCAGCTTTACAGGAGTTATATCAACAGGAAGCTCGCCTTCAAAGATTATTCTTGGTTTTTCTTTCTCCACACTATCTTTAAGTTCATGAATCTTTTCCCATATAATTTCACCTTCCTCAAGAGTTATATTCATTTTGCTCTTTTCTATACCTGCTCGGAGACATATTTCCTCTGCATAAACTCCACCAAGGCCAAGGTTTGTGGCAATAGTTCTTACAAGGTCGCCTTTGGAGTTATTCACAAGGTCTTTAATCTCCTCTGCTTCAAGCTCGAAGGGGTTGATACGTTGAGGCGGAAACTCATATTTAGCCTTCGTAACAACTTCTCTTGTGGAGTAGCGTTTAGGTCTCATAACAGCAAGAATATCTCTGGAAGGATTCAGAAGAAGAACATTGCCATTACCGAAGAGTTCAACAACAAGTATATACTCTTCACCTTCCCTGCCTCTGAAGACAAGCTCAATGATTCTGTCAAAACCTACCTGTCTCATACTGAGAAGAATACCATTGCCTATATACTTCCTGAGGGCCATTACGAACATACTGGGTTTGGACGGTGCAGGTTTTGGGTATTCTGTTAGATGAATTCTTTTTCCTGCCTCAATAACGAGGTCCCTCTTTCCACCATCTCTAACATTGAGTACCAGCTTCAGCTCATCCTTTGTTACTTGAAAAACTTTATTAACCCTTACGTTAATTAAATTCTTAAGTTCATAGACTTCGGCATAAATATCAAAACTGCTAATACTCTGTTTCATAGGACCACCTGGTGATTATTATGAAAGATGATATGAAAAGGAAAGTTTCACTGATGCATAGCCTCTTTGGCTTGATATTTGGAATAGCGACAGCATATATAATCCATCCCATATTGACTTTTGGAGCTGTTATTTTTTTAGGTTTGCTCGCTTCTTACCCGCTTTTTATAGCAACTAGAAAAATTTTAAATCTGAGTGCAAAGGAATTTGCATTGAAAGACTGGTTAGCCTCAGGCTTTTTATATTTCTTTATAGTCTGGATTTTATCATGGACTTTTGCCTATAATCTGGTGCATTAGTCACTCTTTTCCTCGATTCCAACAGCCTCAAAGAATCTGCTGGAAATTGCCTCTTCAACAAGCTTTAAAAGAGATGTCTTGTCTTTGACAATTCCGAAGAGGCCAAGAGAAATTTTTGCAGCTGCTGCTGTAGCATGACCACCAGCCTGACCTATATTACCAAAGGCATTGTGCATTATATCACCGAGATTTATTCTAATGTCTTTATTTCTACCTGAGAGGTATATGACATTCTTACCTATTCCATAAACAAGAACTGTGGAGATACCCTCTAGATTAAGAAGGTATTCAGCAGCCTGCGGGAGAGTATCTCTATCCCTTATGAATCCCACATTCGAAAGTAAAAAACTTCCCTTTATTTTTCTGTTTCTTATAGCCTCGCTGAGAATATCTAGTGTTTCAGTACTCATCAATGGCGTTTCAATCTTTATTAAAAGTTCCTGACTTGCTTTTGGATAGAGCATTGCAACAGCCTTTAAATCATCACTTGTAGTGGCTCTTGTAAAGTTATTTGTGTCTGTTTTAATGCCATAGAGCAGAGCGGTGGCAAGGTCATCTGTTATGTCAATATCTAATGATACAAGATATTCAGTTAATATGGTGGATGTCGCACCCAGCTCAGGTCTTATATCCCAGTATTCAACATCAATCTTATCATCGAAGGGGTGGTGGTCAATAATTATATCAATCCTTGTGCTCTTTGGCAGGAAATTATTTACCCCTGGTACTGATGATTCGATCAGGGCTATTTTCCCATAGTCTCTTATATCTCTGACTTTTACACTGGGAATAAGAGTGAGGCCCAAAAGGTTTACAAGTGCCTTATTCTCTTCGTGTCCGATTTCTCCACCATAAATCAAATCAGATTGGATATTCAGAGTTTCCGCTATTTTCTTGAGAGACATGCCGCTTGCTATGGCGTCGGGGTCAGGGTTGTCCTGTAGGATAATTGCAAGAGCTTTCTCACCTGCATCCTTTATAACTTTTTTGAGGTGTTTGAGCCTCCTCCTGAGTTCAAGTTCTTTAAGGGATTCTATTGCTTTCTCTGCAACAACATATGAAGGGTATATTACCAAGTCTATATCCATATCCTTAAAATCCTCAGGAGTGCTGTCTTTCTTTGCCCTCGTCACAACAGCAACTGTGTCATTAAGGTCTTTTACAGCCCTGGCTGCTTTCAGATTGAGCTCAAGGTCTGTGGTGAGGATAAGCGCAGCCTCGGCATTTGCAACACCTGCAGCCTTAAGAGTTTTTATATCAGTTATATCTCCCTGAATTACGGCAGAAAAACCCCTCTCTTTCAGAGATTCAACACGCTTTTTATCGTTATCTACAATTATTAGCTCTTTTTTAGAATCTTTCAATTTTTCGGCTGCAGAATATCCTGAGGTACCACAACCAAGCACAACATGCATAATATCACCTAAAAAGCCTTCAACAGGTCTGCTCTTGTGATTATTCCAACGAGTTTACTATCCTTCACAACAGGAAGACGGTTTATACCGCGCTCTCTCATTAATCTGGCTGCCTTTGGTATATCTTCCTCAGGAGAGATTGTAATTGCAGATTTTGTCATCACATCTTTAATTTTTACTTTACCTAAAAGCTTTATCTCCTTTGTAATTTTATCGATATTTAGTTTTACCCTTACCGGAAGCTCGATTAAATCCAGAGGGCTTGGCAGCAGAGTGTTAAGACTTATACTCTTCTCCTCAAGAGCCTTTAACAAGTCAGCTTCACTGATAACACCAATAACATTACCCTCCTCCAGAACAGGAGCACCACTTATTCTATATTTCCTCAATTTCTTTGCTGCTTCTTCAAGGCTTTCGTCAACCTCTATAACAACAACATCTTTTGTCATAAAATCTTTAACCTTCATATTAATACCTCATGGATAGAGACCTGGAAAGAGAAGACCGAGAGTTTCTTCATAGCCCATCATAATATTCATGTTTTGAACTGCCTGTCCTGAAGCACCTTTGACAAGATTGTCTATGGCTGAAACTATTATGGCTCTTTCTCTCTCATAATCTACTTCAAAGCTTCCTATATCAATAAAATTTGAACCTCTTACAGCACTTAACTTGGGGATATTACCAACTTCAAGAAGTCTGACAAAAGGTTCTTTCGAATAAAAATCTTCGAAAGTTCTTCTAATTTCACCGGAAGTTTTCTCCTCCTTAAGAAAGCAGTGTATTGTGCTTGATATCCCTCTTATCACAGGGATTATATGTGGCACAAAGGAAACACTCGTGCCTTGAGCAATTTTATTGAGTTCCTGCTCAATCTCAGGCAGATGCTGGTGGTTTGTAACCTTATAGGCGAGAATATTCTCATCCACATCAGGAAAATGGGTTGCTTGCTGTGGCTTGACACCTGCACCTGAGATTCCACTCTTTGAATCAGCAACAATCCTATCAGCCATGTCAACAATAGGAGCCAGAGCCAGTATTACACCTGTTGGATAGCAGCCAGGGTTTGCAACAAAATTTGCAGTTTTTATCTCCTTTTTGTGAAGCTCGGGCAGTCCATAAACTGCCTTAAGCTCTGGTGCACTGTGCTTATTCTTATAATATTTTTCATAAACTTCAATATTATCAAACCTGAAGTCGCCACTCAGGTCAACGACTTTCAGTCCTACCTCTACAAGCTCGGGAGCAATTTTCATACTTGTACCATGAGGTAAAGCCAGAAATACAAAGTCACAGCGTTCCACAATCTCCTCTATACCTAGGTCTTCGAACTCAATATCAACAATTGTTCTGAGGTTTGGATGGATAGCACTTACTTTCTTACCATTGAAGCTTCTAGAGGTTGCCAGAGCTATTTCAACTTTATTATGCTGATTTAGAAGACGTAGAAGTTCACATCCGGTGTATCCTGAAGCTCCTACTATTCCCACCTGCATTAAAAACACCTTAATAAGTTTATGTGTTATTTAACCTTAAACTTATCCTATGTAACGTATATCTTCATCCCCGCCTTCTCTCTTAATTAAACCCATATTTTCCATCATCTTCTGCTCCATAGTTTTGGATTCTTCAAATTTCTGCCTTGCAGCTTTTCCTTCTTCTTTTAAATTAGCCATATCAATATCCAGATTTAAAAGCTTTGACAACACATTGAGTACAGCTTCTGAAGCTTCAGGGTCAATATAGAAGCCGGATGTCTCACCCATAAGACACAATCCGGGGATTTCTCTCTGTCTACCAAGACTCAGCAGCAGCCCTGATATGCCTACAATCTCTCCCTCTGTCTCCCTCTTAATCACAACCCCTAGCTCTTCAAGAGTGGATATATATCCTTCTTCTGTCACTGCCCCATATACTCTGGGATTGTTAACAGTTCCTTTCATACCCAGGCCACCGAGAGTATAAATTTCACTTACTCCAAAATTCCCTGCAAAATCCAGAATTTCATGAGACAGTCTGTACTGCCCTTCAGGAGTGACACTCTGAGTATTGCCTGTAATAAATATTAAATCTTTCTGGCGGTTTCCCTCACCCTTTAAGAAATAGAATTCGATTTTCATGTCCTCGATAAAACCGTTCTTGTCTATAAGAACCTGAGGTGGGAAGTCTGTAGAACAAAGCTTTGCAAACTTTTCCGCTTTTAGCTCTTTAATAATATATTCAACAGCTATCTTCCCCACATACCCTATGCCTGGAAGCCCCTCGATAAATACTGTGTCTTGAAGTTCAGGCTTTTCTGTATATAACACCTTTAAGTCCTTCACTTTTCTTTCTCCTTTATATTTAAGGTAGTAACATTTGTATCAGTTCCTTTCATCTTTTATTTCGCGGTAGAACTGACCATCGCCACCATAGGTTTTTATAACTTCAATAGCTTTATTGGCGGCTTTCCTTAAAACATCTTCAGCTATTTTATATTCAGGTGCTACAACTTTGATTCTGTATCTGGGAGAGCCTACATAAATAATATCAAATTTCACATCGTCATTTGTTTCTTCTTCTCTCGCCTGTATCAATGCATCCTTTATAGCTTCCACACCATCTGTCTCGAAACATCTTAAATCAACATATCCTGTAATCTCAACGTTTGGTATGGTAACGTTTTCTCCCGATATTTTGATCAGTTCACGTGCCCAGTCTTCTGGTATCTCAATATCTTTGAGGGCTTCTTCACCCAGCAGTGAGATTTCTTCAAGGGCACCATATATCTCACCAAAATGCTCCTCAAGAATAAAACCTACCTCTTTGTATGCATCTTCAAGAGTTTTCTCAAGATTGTTGGCTGCCATCTCAAGAAGTTTCTCTGCCTTCTGGGCTCTTTTCCACTCTTGGAGCTTATTTTTCTTGGCTGACTCACTTACCCGCCTCAGAGATAAATCTATATGTCCCTTTCTTCTATCTATCCCCATTACTTTGGCTACAGTCTTCTGCCCTTCCTTGACAAAATCTCTTATATTCTTTATCCAAGTTGAGGCTACCTCTGAGATGTGAATATATCCATCCTTACCACCATATTCATCAAGCCTAGCAAAAGCCCCATATGGATATACCTTTGTAATTGTGCATACTACAAGGTCATTTTCCTCTGGGAAGGGCTCCTTCTTGATTACCAATAACCTCACTCCAGCACTGATATTATCTTTGTGAGAATTTTTGCCTTGCCACCTGTAGGGTCAGCCAGAGTCTTTCCGCATACCTGACATATTATTCTGGTTGAAGCTGAACCAAACATTACCTGTTCATTTCCACAGTCACTGCATTTTACTTTAAGGAATCGTGACCTTGGGTTTGAAATAAGTCCTACCACAATTATGCCTCCAGTTCAAATTTTTTCACTCTGAAGCCTTTGACACTGTGAGCTTTCTTACACTCCCTGCACTTAAGTATTAGGGAAATTCTCTTGGTGGGTTTTGAACCACTGGGAAGAGGTCTTGGAAAACCACCATAACCTTTAATGACTCTTCTGAACTGCCTCTGTCCTGCCTTCAATTCACTTGCCTTGTGCTTCTTTACTCTGAGCACCTCATGCACTGTATGCTTTCTACAGCTCGGGCAGTATGTTCTCTTTTCTTTTGGCATCTTCATAATCATACCTCTCTGAGTTAATAATTTAATGCAAATAATGCAGAAGAAATACTTTTAAGATTTTTCATGATTAACGTCTGCAAACACTATTTTTTGACATGAATTTTCGGGCACTTTCCGGCGAGGGGACACTGGGTACAGAGAGGTTTTACAGGCTTACATACACTCTGGCCAAAGGCAACAAAGGCTCTATTCAACTTCACCTTTAGATTATCAGCAACAATACTGTTAAGCTTTCTCTCAGTATCTATGGGTTTTGACGTTTTAACAAGACCAAGCCTGTTTGAGATTCTATGTACATGTGTATCCACACCTATGGCTGGTTTATTGAAGGCATGAGCAAGAACTACATTGGCACTCTTTCTCCCTATACCCGGAAGCTTAATGAGCTCTTCGAAGGTTTCAGGCACATCTGAATTATACATTTCAGCAAGAACTTTTCCAAGTTCTCTAAGCTTTCCTGCTTTCACCCTGTAAAAACCTACAGGATAAATCAGCTTCTCTATCTTATCTTTACTTAAATTCATAAGCTGTGAAGGTGAATCCACAACCCTGAAAAGTCTATCTGTAGCTTCTGATGTTGTCTCATCTTTTGTTCTGGCGCTGAGAAGAACAAACACAAGTGTCATGAAGGGGGTTGTCAGGTGTTGCTTTAAAGTTAGGACAGGGGCTTTTCTTTTTTCGCCCTCTCTTTCCATTATTTCAATAACTCTCTCTAACTCCATCTTAACACCAACCAGAGCATTATAGCTAAAGTAATTATCTCAAGTGAAATTTTAAATATTATAATTTTAAATGCAATCTTTCTGGAAAAGAGAGAAGCAACCAGAGGGGCAGTACGTTGAAGATAAATTCTCG
>QIGD01000035.1 GCA_003229935.1 Methanobacteriota archaeon
AGTCTACGACAGTAGGAAGACTTCTCTTTGAAAAAGGAGTAATTGGAGAACATATCATAAGACAATATAAAGAAGAAGCTGAAAAGAAAGGTAAAGCAACATTTGAGTTTGCCTGGGTTATGGATAGACTTAAAGAAGAGAGAGAAAGAGGTGTTACCATTGATATCTCTCACCAGAAGATGGAGACTGAGAAGTACTTCTTCACAATTATAGATGCACCTGGACACAGAGACTTTATCAAAAATATGATAACTGGTGCAAGTCAGGCAGATGCTGCAGTGCTTGTTGTTGATGTTGCTCAGAGGGACGAGAAAGGCGGTCTTATGCCCCAGACAAAGGAACATGTCTTCCTTGCAAGAACCCTTGGAATGCAGCAGTTTATAGTTGGCATAAACAAGATGGATGCAGTGAAATATGACGAGAAGAAGTTTAATGAGGTTAAAGGAATTGTCTCAAAGCTTTTCCTGATGGTAGGATACAAACCCGACCAGCTACAGTTTGTGCCAATGTCAGCACTCAAGGGTGACAATATTACAAAGAAGGCAGATGCTATGCCATGGTACAAGGGGCCTACTCTATTAGAGGCTATTGACAATCTCAAGACACCAAAGAAACCAACCAATCTTCCTATGAGACTTCCGATTCAGGATGTTTACTCTATTACGGGAATTGGAACTGTGCCAGTAGGTAGAGTCGAAACTGGAGTTATGAAGTCAGGGGATAAAGTTATATTTGAACCGGCAAATATCTCAGGTGAAGTCAAGACTATAGAGATGCATCATGAGCAGATAGAACTGGCTGAACCCGGCGATAATGTAGGCTTCAACGTAAGAGGTGTGGGTAAGAATGATATCAAGCGTGGAGATGTCTGCGGACATGTGACCAGCCCGCCAACAGTGGTAAAAACTTTTACAGCCCAGATAGTTGTTCTCCAGCATCCCAGTGCAATAACAGTTGGCTACACTCCTGTTTTCCATGCACATACTGCTCAGGTAGCCTGTAAGATTGTAGAACTTATAAGCAAGCTTGACCCGAAGACAGGTAATATAATGGAAAAGAACCCCCAGTTTCTCAAGTCAGGTGATGCAGGTGTTATAAGAATACAGCCCACAAAACCCATGGTTTTAGAGAAAGTCAAGGAGATACCACAGTTAGGCAGATTTGCTATTAGAGATATGGGCTCAACAGTTGCTGCAGGGCTGGTTGTTGATATAGAGAAAGCCAGATAAGGCTTTATTTTTTAATTTGGAGGCTAGTTAGGAATGCTTGCTCGAATAAGACTCAGTGGTACAGACCATATTAGACTGGAGAATGTCTGCAACCAGCTTAAGGATATAGCCACAAAAGCTGGTGTTAGTGTTTCAGGGCCAATACCATTACCCACAAGAAGGCTCAGAGTTCCAGTGAGAAAGTCTCCTTCAGGGGATGGCACTGCCACATGGGAAAGATGGGAAATGAGAATCCATAAAAGGCTCCTTGAAATCGATGCTGACGAGCGCATAATGCGTCAGATAATGCGTGTTCGTGTGCCTGATGGAGTTAATATCGAAATTGAGCTGAAAAGCTAATCTAATTTTTTTTATTAAAAAAGATAAAATACTTTTTTTTTGTTTTTATTCGTAGAGGCAATTTTCATCTACTCTTGAATATTTGATTATTTCATCCTTGGCAAAGTAAAGTCCTATTTCTCTCTCAGCTGAAGCTATTGAATCCGAAGCATGAATTACATTTCTTCCTATATCAATAGCAAAGTCTCCTCTTATAGTACCTGAGTCTGCCTCTTTAGGGTCAGTTGCACCAACAAGTTTTCGAACCACTTTAACAGCCCCGACACCCTCAACAACAAGAACAACAACAGGCCTAGAGGTCATATAGGAAACCATTGAAGAGAAAAAGGGCTTTTCATTATGCTCCTCATAGTGCCTCTTAGCAATTTCCTCACTAATTTTGACCATCTTCAAAGCAACAATTTTGAGCCCTTTATTCTCCATCCTTGAGATAATCTCACCAGTTAAACTTCTGGCAACAGCATCTGGCTTAACCATAACAAAAGTTCTCTCCATAAAAGCACCTCTTCTATACTTTGCTCTTCTTTACCCATTTTACTTTGAGAGGATTTCTGCCCAGACCAAGCATGTTCTTATCACACTTACTCGAACATAAATAGAAGATAGTGCCATTCCTTTTGACAAACATCTTGCCAGTTCCAGGCTCTATTTTTCTCTTGCAGAAGAAGCAGATTCTTTCCTGCATTTTTCATACCTCCTATGGCACCTTAAGCTCTTTGGCTTCACGCTCTGTTTCCATGAGCATTATTCTGTCGCCCAGCTTTATAGGACCCTTGACATTCCTTCTAATAATCCTACCTTTATCCCTGCCTTCAAGAATTCTACACTTGACCTGAATTATCTCGCCGGTCATACCTGTTCTTCCCACAAGTTCCACGACTTCAGCAGGAAATCCAAGGTTTTCCTCTTCTTTTGCCATTGTCTCACTTCTTCAGAGCAGCAACTGTTTCGGATATCTCCTCAATTAACTCCCTGGCTTTGCCAGGTGTCACTACACAGGCTGTCGAAGCATTCACAGATAACCCACAGGCCTTGCCCAGCTCCATCTTATCTGGGACATATAAGTATGGAATACCGCGCTCATCACATATAAGCGAAATATGAGCTAAGATTTCTTCTGGCTCGACATTCTCACTCATAACCACTAAAGCTGCCTGAGCCCTCTCGACATACTTTGTTACTTCATTTGCACCCTTGCCAATCTTTCCTGTACTTCTGGCAAGCTCAATAGCTTCATAAGCTTTATCAGCAATTTCTTTTGGAGTCTCGAATTTAACATAAATTTTTGACATTCATCTACCTCCTTTCATCGGCTTCATTCTGAATTTCAGGAGAACCCTATGTTAACATCTACAAAAAACTCTACCATATTAGAGTTTAAGTTAGGTTATCCCAGGTGGTTTTTAAATTTTTTTCCGAAGATAAAAATAAAACCTCAAAGAAAAGAGCCAGAAAGCTTCATTGCACAGAAGCTTCCGCACATACTGCAGGTCTCCTCCTCCTTCTTTGGTCCTCGCCTGCTCCTGTACTCCTCCGCTCTCTCCCTGTCTAGACATAGAGCAAACTGCTTCTTCCAGTCCAGGTCAAATCTTGCCCTAGCCATTTCATTATCTCTCTCAACATCTATACCTCTCGCTATATCTGCTGCATGGGCTGCTATCTTACTGGCTATAACTCCTATACGAACATCTTCTAAATCAGGAAGTGCAAGGTGCTCTGCAGGGGTTACATAGCAAAGAAAATCAGCCCCTGCTAAAGCCGCAATAGCTCCTCCTATGGCACCAGATATATGATCATAACCAGGAGCAATATCTGTTACAAGAGGACCTAGCACATAAAAGGGAGCATCACTGCATAGCCTCTTCTGGAGAATAACATTCGCCTCAATCTGGTTCATGGGCATATGTCCTGGCCCCTCTACCATCACCTGAACTCCGGCCTCTCTGGCTCTATCAACAAGCTCTCCAAGAATTATAAGTTCCTGAACCTGAGACCTATCTGTAGCGTCATGTATACTTCCGGGACGGAGAGCATCCCCTAAACTTAAAGTCACATCATATTCTTTTGCAATTTCAAGAATAGAATCATACTCTTCGTAGAGAGGATTTTCTCTGTCATTATGGTTCATCCAGGCAGCCATAATTGCACCCCCTCTACTCACTATACTTGTCAGTCTGCTCTGTCTTCTCAGCCTTTCAATACCTTCGGATGTAACACCTGCATGAAGTGTCATAAAGTCGACACCCTGCTTTGCCTGGTCTTCAATAACCCTGAAGAATACATCAATGCTCATATCAACAACAGGCATAGCCTTACTCTCGGCATATGCTGCAGCCTCATAGACTGGAACTGTACCAAGAGGAGCATTCATCTCAAGCAAATATTTTCTTATTTCCTTGATATTCCCACCAATGCTGAGGTCCATAATTGCGTCTGCCCCGTATTTCAGGGCAACCTTAGCCTTCTCAATCTCATTATTTATATCTATATAATCAGGAGATGTCCCTATATTGGCATTGAGCTTGACCTTAAGCCCTTTACCAATTCCAACCGGTTCTATTTTCCTTGTAATATTCTTCGGAATAACAATCTCGCCATTTGCCACTCTCCTCATGAGCTTTTTCCTGCTAATTCCTTCTTTATCTGCTACATCCTTTAGCTCCTGAGTGATTTCTCCTCTTTTTGCAGAAGTCAATTGTGTCATGATATCAAGCTTAAAGATAAACATAACATTTATAAATCTCTCTATTATAGCAGAGAGTATGCAGTCTTTTAATGTGGTTTTACTTGGTGGGAAGTTGGGAAAATTACTTGGTAAGAAGGGAACAGAAAGCGATATTACTCTTTATAGCAGAAAACATGAAGATATACTCTATACATTTGTTGAGCCTCACACTTACCCTGAAAAGCTTTCCTCTCTTCTCCAGTCAATAAATATGGCTAATGCTGCAGTTATGAACGTCTCTGCTATCTCTCCCGAGTTTGGTGAGACTATTGTTGCCCTTGAACTTCTAAATATAAAGCAGGGACTGATAATTACTCAAAATTTTCCAGTTGAACAGTTAAAGAAAATAATCAGGGGCACTGTAGTTGAAGACTATAAAATCGTTGAGATGGACTTCAACGCCATAATAGACTCTCTTGCCAGTTTTAAACCAAGTAATTGTGGTTTTCCCCTTGTAGTCATAGACCACTTTTTCAAGGTGAAAAGTGTTGGCACTGTTATTCTCGGGGTGGTGAAAGGCGGAGAGATAAAGAAGTACCAGAAACTCAGGGTTCTTCCTGGGGATAGAGAAGTACTTGTGAAATCTATTCAGATACATGACGTTGATGTTCAGACAGCCGGGGCAGGGGATAGAGTGGGACTATCTCTCAAGGGAATCGATATTGAGGAACTTGATAGAGGATACCTTCTGACAGAAGAGAACTCACCTCTGATAGCTGATAAAATAATGAAGCTGAAGTTTGAAAAGACTCCCTTCTTTAAAGGAGAGATTAAAAAAGAGCAGAAGTTTATGCTATCCCTCGGGTTATTCTACGAAGCCTGTACAATAAAAAATATAGAGGAATCAGGAGAATTAATAGTTGAGACAAATAAACCAGTTGTATATAAATCTGGTGACATAGCTGTATTGACGAGACCTGAACTTAAAGGACTCAGACTTATTGGAAAAGCTACTATGGAGTGAATTGTCAATCACCCCTGCTAAAACTATGGGGCTTGTCCTATGAGAGATAAGAGCAATTGATTGATTAGGAGGTATTAAAGAATGCAGAAGTTATTGGTAGAATTCAAGAACACACCAGAAGCTCCTCCTCCTCAAGTCCCCTGCTCTGTAAGTAGGGCATTAAACAGAGAGGAAACTCTCAGTGTGCTAGTACTGACCAATAACAACTCCGCTCAGGACATAGACTCTGGCAAGAGTGGACAGGACTTACAATAGAAAAGGTTTTAAACCTTCCATAAGAAGGAAGAGATATAGGTTACAACCTAACAATTTGGTAGAGCATAAAGGGTTATTCTGTAAAGTAAAAGGTGCCTATAATTATGGGAAATATGTAATATTGGTAGATAAAACATGAAAACGAAATACAATTTTAAAAGAGGTGAGAAAGGGCAATTCCTACATTCTATGGAGAAAAAGGGGTTAATTGCCTAAATATTATGAAAATCATAAGAACTGGAATTCCTGGTTTAGATGGTCTTTTTGCACATGGCGGGTACCCTGAAGGAAATTCAATTTTAGTGGTTGGTGGACCTGGCAGTGGCAAGTCAATTTTTGGAATGCAGTACCTTTATTCTGGTGCCACAGAATATGAGGAGAATGGTGTCTATATAACCTTTGAAGAGCCTCCTGAGAAAATTAAAAAAAATATGAAAGCCTTCGGCTGGGACCTTGATGCCCTTGAAGAAGAGGAAAAATTGATTATTATGGATGCAGTTGACTATATAGTTAGAGATGATATCGATACAGATACTCTAAAGGAAGGTTTGGATGTCGACAATTTAGTTGCAAATCTTGAAGAAGCAGTTTCTGCTATGAATGCACAACGCCTTGTAATTGATTCTCTGGCAGTGATGAATCTCTATGCAAGGGATGAATTTGAAAAAAGGAGAAAGCTTCTGAAGTTATCCCATCATATGAGCAGCAAGGATGTTACCTCTATTATTATAACAGAAGCAAAAAGTTCCAATATAGGTATAAGTGAGTTTCCTCTGGAAACCTACATGTTTGATGGGATGATAACTTTACGTCTTGACCCTGAGAGCCAGTTAAGGAAGATTTCAGTAAGAAAGATGCGTGGTACCAAACACGTTGTTGGCAGTTTCAAGTTTTCTATAAACTCAGGCGGGATAGAACTTTCAGCGTGATATTATGAATACAATTGGTATAAGTTTATTTGCAACAGATAGAAAGGGCCTGCTAAGGGACATATCAACGATTATTGCTGGGCTAGATATTAATATTACATATATACAGCAGTTTTTGAAAGATGATGAAGTTCAGATATATTTTGAACTTTCTGATGTCAGAAATGTGGAAGAGCTAAAAAAACTTTTGGAAAATATTGATAGTGTCGTCGAAGTTGAAGTTAATAGAACATTTGAAGAGATATATGGTAAGAGAGTGATTGTTGTTGGCGGAGGTGCTCAGGTTTCGCAGGTTGTCCTTGGCGCTGTTAGCGAGGCTGACAGGCACAACCTAAGAGGAGAGAGAATAAGCGTAGACACAATTCCACTTGCCGGAGAGGAGAAGATAGCTGAAGCTGTGAATGCTGTGGGAAGGCTTCACAGAGCTGCTGTACTTGTTCTTGCAGGCTCTCTCATGGGAGGTGAAATAACAAAAGCAGTGCAGGAGCTGAAAGCTGATTATGGTATTCCCGTAATCTCCCTGAATATGGCAGGCTCGGTTCCTAATGTAGTTGATATTGTTGTCACTGACCCTGTTCAAGCAGGTGTTCTTGCTATCATGGTTATATCAAGCACTGCCAGATTCGATTTTAATAAAGTAAAAGGTAGAAAATTCTAATAACTATACTAATATCTGTATAAAATCCATTATTTCCTGATTCCTTTGAATATTTAAATTTTAAATGAATGTTACGATATTGTGAGCGGGAAAGCCCACGAACTTTAGTCGTGGAAGTATGTCAGAGAAGGTTATTAAATAAAAAGTATCCAGATATAAAGGTTGTAGAAGGTACTCATGGACATGAATTATAATTCTTTAAAAATTTATTTGCTGGTTACCTATTATAAATCTTAAAAGGTCAAGGTGAGAATATGCTATTTGACAAGATTGAAGAAAAAGATGTTACAAAAGCTATAGTTGAAGGTTTTTCAGCGATGCTTTCTGAGCACACTGAAAATGATGTTATCATTGTTGGAGGAGGCCCAAGCGGTCTTGTTGCAGGAAGAGAGCTGGCAAAGAAAGGAGTTAAAACCTTAATCGTTGAGAGGAATAACTATCTTGGCGGTGGCTTCTGGATAGGTGGCTATCTCATGAATAAAATCACTGTGAGAGCACCGGGTAACACTGTGCTTGACGAAATAGGTGTGCCCTATGAAGAGTATATCAAGGGGCTTTATGTTACAGACGGACCTCATGCCTGCTCAAAACTCATAGGCGCTGCCTGTGATGCAGGTGTAAAAATTCTCAATATGACAAAGGTTGACGATGTGGTTCTCAGAGAGAAAAACAGAGTTGCAGGTGTTGTTATAAACTGGACACCAGTATCCGCTCTTCCAAGAGAAATTACCTGCGTCGACCCTGTGTCTCTCCAGAGCAAAGTTGTTATCGATGCCACTGGTCATGATGCAGAAGTCGTCAAGTCGCTTGTTTCCAGAGGATTTATGAAAGCAAAAGGCTTTGGTGCCATGTGGGTTGAGAAGAGCGAGGATGCAATAGTAGAATATACAGGCGAAGCCTATCCAGGGCTTATTGTCTCAGGTATGGCAGTTTCAACAGTTTATGGTTTGCCAAGAATGGGCCCAACCTTTGGAGCGATGCTACTATCAGGTAAAAAAGCTGCTGATGCTGCGTTAGACATTCTAAATGAACAATAAAGTTTTCCTATATGGCAGTGGTGATACAGAAGTAGACCTAGAAGAACTGGGTATCTACCTCAAAAGAATTTTTATGGTTGAACCTGAGCTCAGGGGAGATTTTTTTTCATATTTTGGTTCTGACTCAGAGCATATAGCTGAGAGAATAGCTGAACTTAGAGTTGTTGATATATCAAAGCCATTCAGGAAAAATGAACCTTTTCCTCTCGAAGTCAAACTGGAGAGAGAGATTATAAAAGGGAAGAAAGCATCAGGACTTCTGTATGACGGGTTTTATTTTATGGAGTTTATGAGAGATATAATTCCTGAGAAGGAGAGGAAAAACTTCCACCTTTATATAACCGACAGGCTTCTTGGCACCTTTGATGATATTGATGCGCGCTACCATGCCAGAACAATAATTTTAGGTTACCCCTGTATTGTCTCAACCTCAGGTATAGTAGAGGCTCCGGCAAAACCCCGGGAATATTATATTGAAAAGGGTCTATTAAAAGGTGTTGACGAACTAATAAGACTTAAGGAGAACTATAGAAACAGATTTATAGACTATGGCGATAGAAGAATGCAAAAGGTTGTAGAGGGTTACTCTGCCATGGCGGTTTTCTACCACTACCTCGGTGAAGTTTTCTGTACAAGCAAAAAATGCAGGCTTTACAATGCTCACTGGCAGGAGGAACTTATTGAAGCCCAGCTTTCCGAACCAGATTTCTGCACAGAGCATGAAGAAATGCGTGAATTACTCCTCATGGAAGGGGACTTCCTGCCTGAAAGTTAAAAAGTGTAATCGAAAAGATATTATATGTAACACTTTAAATTAAGTCTATGCGCATTCTGTATATTTTGGTCCTCTTACTCCTTATCCCAGGATGCACTCTGGTGGGAAAGGCACATGAAATCAAGGTCTCTGTGAATGTTATTCCAAGCAAGGTGAGTATCAATTATAACAAATATATAGAAATGAATGTGGTGGTTCTTAATATAGGTAGCAAAACAGTTACAGCCAATATAGATGCTGGAAATACAGAGGGACTGGTTATTATCAAGCCGGAAAGAGCTACCGTAACTCTGAAACCTCAGGAAAGCAGAATTTTGGGTTTTAAGGCGAAACTTGAAGAGAGCGCTCTCCCTGGAAATTATATTGTGGATATTATTGGAAAAACAAATGATGGAGATACAGTTGTTACGAAAGCAAATCTTATGGTTACTGAATAATTACAATTTTATATGGTTAATGTTCTCACATCAATTCTACGGGGGGCCCGTAGTCTAGTTGGTTATGACGTCGCCTTGACACGGCGGAGATCCGGAGTTCAAATCTCCGCGGGCCCAATTTTACCTTACCCATGGCCACGGTAGTGTAGCATGGTTAGCACTAGGGACTGTGGATCCCTTAGCCCGAGTTCAAATCTCGGCCGTGGCCCTCAAATCCAAGAATATTGCCTTTTTTCTAGCATTATTGTATTATTTTTTCCATGCTCTTGACCATAAGACTGCATTACCTCAACTGTAGCTTTTTACAATATTCTTAAGCAGAAAGTCCACGAACTTTAGAGGCTGTCCGACAATTACTCTCAGTAATATAAAGACTGCTTATTTTAGACAATAAAGGCTAAATTTAGCTTATTTCTTGGCTAAATTTAGCTTATTTCTTCTAGTATTTTTGATTACGGGACAGCCTCTTTAGTCGTGGGAGTATGTCAGAATAGCTCAATATATAGCCCATCCGATTTCTCCTGAGCGCTAAGTTAGATATATGCAGGCCCAACTCTTATTATACATGACTCGTAAAACAGAAATTATTCGACATATTCCTGAGGCAGAACTTGAGCAGCTCTATCGGGAGGAGAAAAACACCCGAATAAAGGAGCGATTACAGACCATACTGCTCCTGTACAGAGGGTATCGGGCTGATGAGACGGCAGAGATACTACGACGAGGTTATGCTACCGTGAGACGGTGGAAGGATGCCTGGAATAAGGGTGGTTACGAGGGTTTGAAGCCTAATTTCACAGGGGGTTACAAGCCCATGATTTCTTCGTCCGTATGGGATGAAATCATAGAAGAGATAAAAGACAAGGCCATGACCCTGAAGGATGTACAGGTCTACGTGAATACGAAATATGGTACTAATTACGCGTACACCAGTGTCTGGGACTGGATAAGGAAGAAGAAAAAAGTCCCTTATGGCAAGCCCTATCTGAGGGATATAAGGAGGCCTGAGGATGCCGAGGAGATTTTAAAAAAACATCGGCAAAGCCTTGAGTGATATTGAAGAGGAACCCATCATTGGTTTTTGTGACGAGAGTGCCTTTTATCCCTGTATGAATAGCAGGCGAGTTCTCAATACAAAGATAGCAAAGTGCAGGACAGACAAGAAGAAGATTGCTGTCTTTGGAACAATGCTCATGAATGGGAATGACGTGGCGATGCTAAGTGAGGATTCAAAGGCTGTAGATTTTATCAGATTTCTCGAGACTGTAAGAATAGAGAATCCTAAAAGGACAGTAGTTTTGATACTGGACAACGCCAAAATACACCATGCAATAGTTACACAAAAGCGGGATGCAAAAAACTTAACATCATACTGGTCCATCTACCCCCTTATTCACCTGACTTGAATCCCATAGAGTTCGCATGGAAAGATGGCAAAAAAAAATTAAGAATGCTGGATTTAGACAGCATAATAGAAAACGTTGAATGCACACTCACGAAAATAATGAAATAAATAAAAACAGGATACTCAGGAACATGGATGAAGAAGTTTGACATAACGCTCAGAGGTTGTTAAATTGATTATATATCGGTATGAAACTTGTGCTTGCGATAAGTTATCTTTCACTCAAACCTCTAAGCTTTCTGATTTATGAGGGCTCGCTAGGAGATGCGAAGATTTTTGATTATATTGTAAAGGAGTTGATTCGAAGGCGAACCCTCCACAAAGGCAGTACTCTCGTCCTGGACAAAGGCTTCTACAGTTATCTCCATTATGTTGAAGGTATAGCCAGATTCAAGATTGTTCCGTTGATATTCCCGAAGAAGAATTTCAACCTGAATAGAGCTCTGGGAATGATAAGTTATCCCCTGGAGGTATTCAATGGGAAGCCAGCTTATGTGGAAGAGAAAAAGCATTTTTATAACTCTCTGGTGCTGGAGTTCAAGGAGAAAATATGCAGATGGAAGGATTTCAAACCTATCCGGTCAATCATCGAGGACATCTTTAAGTTAACAAAGAATTCTTTCGTTTTTTCCAAATTACACCGCTACACAATGCGTTCTGTAGAAAAAACATGTGCTCTGTGTGTCCTTTTAACCTGCGTAGTCATTTCACTGGGAATTAACCATATGTTCAAACTACACTCCACCAAACGTCAATATCATGTTTTTGATACCAAATATAGTGATTTTCTGTATGTATAACTACTATATTCGTTACAAATGAAGCGAAATCTGTTCAGCGAGCATGCCATTGGAGTTAAGTGTGAATCTATGGGGAATTAATTCAAAAGAAGACCTGCAGAAACTTGCTGAACGATGACTCCAGCGAGGACCCTAATCACTTATCCATTTACTAAATAGACAGTCGATGGGTAAGTGGATAATCGTGCCATCAGGAAATTTTACTTGATATATTGCCTTTCCACTACATGACTATGCAGCCATAAGAAAAGGACGAGGAACAAAGTTCCAATCAAAAATAAAAACCCATAACTCGGCAGGCTCAAAAGTTCTATGATTATCTGAGCCACTAATAGACTAATAATCATAACGCTCAGCTGCTGCTTTTTAAACAAGAGAATACAACCTCCAATTAGCAACCAAGAAATAGTAAAGATTACAACGAACAATATGGGCAGTCCGGGTCTGCTATGATGACTATATTCAATGCTTAATATGAAAATATAAAACAGCCCCATAAATATACTATATGTCCCAATCGGAAATAAATGAGATACCGAAGTTCCGTTTCTTCTCTTATTGTTTACAACTTTATTTTCCAATTCTTCTATCCTCCTTTTTGTTATTCCTTTCATATTCAAAAAGATATCACTTTCAGGAGTAGAGCGATATATTATAGCGTATTTAATTAAGAGAGGGTAATTTCATAGTGCAACAAAGTCGAACAACCACCATCGTCCCAGCTAACTACCACACCGTCGGATGCACCGTTTGCATACCCAGTAACATTATTAAGTTGATACCAAACATTTGTAGTTTGTAATGCGCAGAAAAGGTCATTCTCCATATGGTCGTAGGTAGATGCACGCACGTGGGTCGAATCATAGTATGGATAGAACGTATGTGCCACTTCATACCAACCTGTTAAGCTATTGGGCCAACGTGCATCACTCCAAAAGTTAGGCACTACTGTAGTACCGTCATAGTTCCAATTCACTGTATCAGATACGTAATTTACTACAATATTTATTGGGTCATACCAAGTTGTCTTGAAAGTTGCCTGAGCAGTTGAATCTACCGTTGTTGTTTTGGCAGTTTTATTTACAAAGACTATTTTATTTTGGAATTCAGTACCGTCTGTTTTATATGATAATGGCTTGCTAAGTGTACCTTGTTCAACTAATTGTTGGCAAGTGGTTGGATTTACAGCTAACTCTCGGAGAACTTCGGTGATATTTCCTTCGGTGTTGTTTTTGTGTAGACTAATATTGTAGTGGCATCCTGTGGGGGTTTTCGTCCCTTGAAGTATAAGCCGTGATTTATTTTCAATAGGGGTTAGATTTGCAACATTAAAAAATACTACACTTTGTCCGGTGAGATTTATCTCATTCATTGGTGGTGTAATATGATTTTCTTTCTGTGCACTTACTGCCAGTACAGGTATTATAATCTGCCCCGACTCCAGCTTAACAGGATTTATGGAAACTTTTAAAGGCTTATCGCTAATCGCTGGCGGTTGAACCTTGCTTACGTGTTTGCCTTCCATGTGCGTAACGCCATTTGGCGTTTTATATATCTTGGTTACATTGTATATGCCTAAAGGTGTTATAATCTGCCCTGACTCCAGCTTAACAGGATTTATGGGAACTTTTAAAGGCTTATTATTTTTCCCAGCGGACTGTGCCGTTATACTTCCAGCGAAAACACTGCCACCCAACAGGAGTACCGTCAGTAATATTCCTATCGATTTCCATCTTTCCATACTTACTTATCTCCCCCTCAGCTTTGCATTATTCTATTTCTTTTCTATTTTTTCTAACTCTATTTGACCAGTTTTCACTTTGAGATATAAAAACCTGCCGTTATTTTTGGTGGTCACCCTTTTTCATTATGTTATCTCCTGCAATGGTTGTATTCGATGCGTCAGACTGTGTGAAAACTATAAATTTTGTGAATCTCCTACCTTATTTCTTGATTTAGAGGGCATATGTGGTTTATTTTTCATCCAAACATGAGCTTTTACACAGTCTGACGTTGAATGCACACTCACGAAAATAATGAAAGAAAGAAAAACGGGATATTCTGGAACATGGATGAAGAAGTTTGACATAACGCTCATAGGTTAGTAAATTGACTATGGTAGCTAATGTTAAGATACAATCTTTTCTGAAAAAGTTTTAATGAGATTATATATTACCATACTCAAGGAGGTATGAAAAATGAAGCTGCTAATCCCAGGTCCGGTAGAACTTGACAGCACTGTAAGTAATGCCATGGCAAAGCCTATTATGGGCCACAGAACTCCCATTTTTTCCGAGATTCTCAATGAATGCTGGAGTATTCTAAAGGAGATATACAATACTAGAAATGACATAGCACTTATCACAGGCTCTGGTACAAGTGCCATGGAGGCCGCTGTGGCAAGTGTCGTTAAAGATAGCGATGAAGTTGTAGTAATAGAAGGGGGAAAATTCGGAGAGCGGTTTGGTGAAATATCAGAAGCATTTGGTGCAAAGGTAAACACAGTACCTGTTGAATGGGGAAAGAGTTTTACAAAAGAGGATGTGGAAAAAGTTGTAAGTGATAGCAATGCAAAGGTTATAACACTTACCCACAATGAAACCTCCACAGGAGTAATTCATAATGCAGAGATTGTAGGTAAAATAGCAAGAGAATATGATATGCTCTTTATTATGGATGCTGTAACAAGCCTGGGTGGAGATGTAGTTGAGACTGATAAATGGGGAGTTGACCTTTGCGTCTCAGGTTCACAGAAATGCCTTGCTGCTCCTCCTGGCTTGGGTTTTGTTGCTGTAAGCAATAAAGCTTATGAAGCTATGGAAAATAATCAGAAAAGAAAGGCTTACTATCTTGACCTCCTCAGGTATAGAAAGGCTCTAAAAAAGGAAACAACACCATATACTCCAAGTGTAAGCCTGATATATGGGCTGAATACCGCACTCCTGAGAATAAAAGATGAAGGAATAAATGTAAGAATCGAAAGACATAGAAAACTTGCCAGGGTATTCAGAGAAGCTGTAAAGGCAATGAATCTTGAACTCTTTGCTGACAGCAGCTGCGCCAGCAATACAGTGACATCGATAAAGATACCAGAGGACATGAATGACGATGACATCAGAGGAAATCTGCTAAGAGAATTTGAAATTCTTGTTGCAGGCGGTCAGGCCCATGTCAAGGGAAAGATATTCAGAATAGGACATATGGGAAATGTGCAGTTTGGAGATATAATCCAGGTTCTTGGAGCAATGGAAATCATTCTGAAAAGGAAGGGTCACAGCTTCAAGCTGGGTGAAGGAGTTAAAACTGCTCTTGAAGAATTCTTATGATGGCAAGAGGAGAAGCCCTGACCTCTGGTTTTATTTTTTTTATCTGGCTTCTCACTGGAGCCTTTGTTTTTGTTAATCTAGACTGGGAAAGCAGGGTTTACTCACTTACAATTTTCACCTTTTCTTTTGTATTGAATACAGCCCTTAAAGCACACTTTAGAACAGAGAGAATAATTGATGACAAAAGTAGAATTTACTACCCTGGAATACAGAAATATTCTTTCCCCAGTGCTCACACACAGCTCGCCTTTACAGTATCTTCAATCATTGAGAGTTTCTATCCTCCTCTGTGGCTTTACTCAATCACTCTTGCCTTCGCAACAGCAGCCTCAAGGTATTTACTCGGGAGACACACCAGAAAAGAGATATTATGGGGAGCGGTTCTAGGCTATGTGGTTGGTCAATTAGGAGTTATGATTTATGGAAGAATTTAAATTTCCAAGGGAATTGAAACGTCAGTCAGTTCATATCAGCGGGTCTCTACTAGCAGCAGTTTACATTCTGATGGGTGAGAGTTATGCTCTCACTCTTTCTGTACTGGGGTTAATCACAACCATGTTTATTTACCTTTCCTACAGAAAAAATAAAGATGTATTCAGATTTCTTATTACGAGTCTTGAGAGAGACATGGAAAAATCAGTAGCAAGAGGTGCAGTTTTTTATTTTATCGGAATTATACTTACAATATTGCTTTTCCCACCATATATTATTCCAGCAGTAATAATCATAACAACATTTGGCGACGCCTTCTCAACACTCGTTGGACTGAAATTTGGAAGTATAAAGCTCCCCTATAATAAAATTAAGTCTGTTCAGGGCAGCCTTGCCTTTCTGGTTTCAGCCTTCATTGCTTCAAGCCTTGTTATTCCCACAGAACTGGCCTTTGCTGGTAGCCTGACAGGAGCCTTGGTTGAATCCCTCATTGACAGAAGAGATGAAGATAACATACTTGTACCGCTTTTTACTGGTCTAACCATCAAGCTTCTCCTCTACTATGGAATATTTTAGAGAATCTCAAGAAAACCACTCTCCATAGAAATATCTCTCCACTCAGAATCATAGTAAAGACCTCTGAGAAATGCAATCATTATCTGTCTTTTAAGGCCATCTTCATCCTCTAGAAATCTCATCTTTATCTCACCATCAGCAAAATTTTCTGCCTCCTTGAAAATATGAGGAGGATGAAGGTCCTCATGCAGAGTGAAGACAAGAAAATCATGCTCTCTTCTGCATCTATTCACAAGCCTGTTGAAGGTTTTTATAGCTGGGTCAAGCTCATTTCTGAAAAGAAAAGAAGATAGAGAATCAAATATAATCTTGAGATTACTACCAAGTACTGATAGACCTGTCTCGACTTTTTCAAACATGATATTTGGGTTGGATGCACTTATATCTATGAGCTTTACCTTTTTCTCACTTAGCCATTTCGCTCTATCTTTCATATTCCATATACTGCCATCAAAAAAATAGAGGTTTTCAAGTTCATTATCAAGCCCGAAATCATTAAGTTTTGAGTAGATTAGTTTGGGAGTTAAGTCTGTGGTAATATAAACCACCTTCTTCCCTTTCTTTAAATCTATATTTGCCATATTTAGACAGAACTCATTTTTCCCTGTCCCAAGAGGGCCAGAAACCATCAATATAAATTGTTCTGGGAAATCTATCAAGCCGTGCTCCTCCTTTTCGCCTGCTTTAAAACCCAGTCAACAGTTCTTAGAAGCTGTTCCATTACTATTGGCTTTGTAATGTGGGCATCAGCCTTCTTTGAGAAACTTTCTTCTTTATCTATTTCAGCACCTCTTACAGTTACCATTATTACAGGCATATCTTTGGTTGCCTCATTTTCTCTTATCCGTCTTAGAGTCTCCCAGCCATCAATACCAAACATCATAACATCCAGAAGTACAAGGTCAACTTTCTCTTTTTTAAGTATTTCAATACCTTCCTCTCCACTAAGTGCCTGAATAGTTTCATGACCCCTTTTCTTAAGCATGATTTTAAGAAGGTCATTAATTCCAGGTTCATCATCAATAGTGAGAATCTTTGCCATGATTATGATATATAGACATACATAATATATACTTAACCTAGATTTGACAGTTTGCTCCGCTAACTTACTCGAAAAATGAATTTGACAGAAGCCGGAAATATGTGGTTTTGACCCTAGATTTATCACGTAATTGCTTGATTTTGTTTCAATATCACCTGA
>QIGD01000036.1 GCA_003229935.1 Methanobacteriota archaeon
TAGAAAAAAGATTTCCAGGCTTCATTGTTCTTAATTATTATCTGTTGTGCTGTTGCAGAACCCACTATCATGGTGTATTTTTTATATAATTGAGCAGTATTCCAATCTATCTCTCCACCAAAAAAACTCTGCCTCCTCTTATAATTGACTTCATTGTACATTCTTGAGCAGTTGTCAACTAACTCAAATAGTCTTGGCTCCTGCTCCTTTGTCAGATTCAAGTTGAAAGTATTAGTCCTTTTCATTTTCCCTTTATTATATGTGGTTAACAGTTATATCTATTTGTATGATAATAATTAACTATGGTTCGCTCTCATCCCACGACTGAAGTCGTGGGCTTTCCCACTCACACTATCGTAAATTATCTTTATGTGGGCCTCGCAACTAATCACTCTTTTAGATTTTGAGGTATACCTTTTATTAACCCTTTATCTGATTTCTGGTGCCCTTCTGGAAGAAAATAAGCTAGAAGAGGAGCTGGAAGGGTATAGGAAATATCAGAAAGAAGTACCTTTCATTATACCTCTATACCGTAAGGGCAGGAATCGGTGAATTCACCACCTATATTCTTATTTTCCTTCTGAGAACAAGAGGAATTGCTGCAAGAAGTGCAATGAGTGTTAAGCCCCATATCTCTCTGAGGCTACTTTTAATACTTCCCAGCTCTTTTGTTGTATATGCAATATTGTGAATTCCTACCTTTCTTGCGTTCTCCATGACTTTCTCTTCAGAAGATACATCGATTCCCTTTGCCTTTGCATAGGATACAGCATTACTTACGATATCGTGAGCGGGAAAGTCCACTATCTTTAGTGGTAGGATGAGAGTAGATTATAGTTAATTGCCACCCAACCACTCACATATGAGTGTCACCTATATCTAATTAATGGTTAGCAAAAGGTGGAAACATTCAAACACATGCATCTACAATGTAGCGTTAAACTGTGTGAAAACTACAGATTTTGTGAATTTTTTACCTTGTTTTTAGTTTGAATCACATATCTGGTTTATTTTTTATGCAAACATGAGCTTTTACACAACATGATGTCGTGGAAGTATGTCAGTGTAGGAATAATTGGGCAATATTAAAAATTCAATGTCATATTTTAACATGAGTTTGACTTTCATCAAAAATTTCAATAAAAATTTCACCAAATATTTCTTCCTGCCATACCCTTATCTTGCCTTCATAATCAAGATAGAGCAGAGAGATGAGAGTTTCAATAATTTCAAGCTTGTTTTCATTTTTGATAATCTCCCCGACTGCTCATAGCTCCCGAGGTTCCTGACCTTCATATAAACAGTCTCCATCTTCTCTTTTATACTGCTCTCATCCATCTCTATGAAAAGCCTGGGTTTACTTCTTCTCTTTCTCGGAAAGTTCTTCTTTATAAGCTCTTCGTGCATTGCCTGTTGGAGAGATTCAACCAGCTCGAAGATGCTTGTTTTTCTCTCTTCTCTTCTTCTAAGAGGCTCCCTGATAGGCGGTACTATCACATAATTCTGCTCTTCACAGGAGTTTTCAACAGATTCAAAGAACTCCTCCTCTGTTGTAGCTGGTTCGAAGAGCCTTTCAGACTTGATTCTTAAAAGCACAGAAGCAGCAAGAAGTGTTCTTCCGGAGAGTCTTAGGTTGAGCTTCACCATCTGCCTTACATTCTCTATAAACTTTCTTGTAAGCTCTTCAAGGTCAATATCCCATGGGTCAATTTCGTCAGAAATAACAAGGTCAATAAGTATATCCACGGGATGAAGCTCTGGATAAAACTCAGACTCCAACATCTTCCAGTTCAACCCCCAGTACCTTTGATGCTCCATCATCATTACTTATACCAAAGAGCTGGTCAGCATTTAATATCATATCATCTCTAAAGGATACAACAATGAACTGGGCATCCTTTGAAGCCTCCTTTATAAGCTCTGAAATCTTCTCCACATTGTAACCATCAAGGAACATTCTCATCTAGAACATAGAAAGGTGCAGGCTGATAGTGCTGAATTGCAAATATGAAGGAAATAGCTGTAAGGGTTCTCTCTCCACCCGAGAGCAGTTCAATATACTGGGGGTTTTTGCCAGGGGGCCTTGCCTGAATTCTCAACCCGCCTTCAAGAGGGTTTTCATCATCCAGTATAAGCTCTGCATCACCTCCAGATACCCTGCTGAATATACTCCTGAAGTTTTTTGCTATATTCTCGAAGACTACCATAAATACTACCTTCTTTCTGTGCTCTATCTCTCCCATAAGCTCCTCTATTGCCTCTTTCTCCCTTTCAAGCCTGTCTATCCTCATATCAAACCTGTCATACTTCTCCTTTACCACATCATAATCTTCAATTGCGCGCATATTTATAGGTTCCAGTGACTTCTTCTCCGCCCCCATTCTTGCGACTTCTCTTTCAATTTCTTCTGTCTCCATGGGTACAATAAGCTCAACCTCTGGTTGAGGGAATTCCTTCAGGGCTGAGATTAGATTCTCCAGATTAACATCTACCCTCGCCTTTTCAATTTTGAGCTTCTCCATTTCCTTCATTGCTTTTTCTCTGCTCTCCTGAAACACATCTACTTTTTCAGAAATTGAATTTATACCTTTTGAGAGAAAATCCCTCCTGCTTTTGAGCCTATTAATTGATACTTTTATTCTTTCTTCTCTGCTTTCTTCCTCCCTGAGTCTAGACTCAAGCTTTACAAGCTCTTTATTCTTCTCAGATAGCTTAGCTTCGCCTTCAACAAGCTCATTCTTGAGGTTTTGTTTTTCACCTGCAAACTCTTTCAGCCTCTTCTGCACTATCTCCTCATTTTTGGCTTCAAGAACTTCGATTTTTGATGCTGCACCTCCACTCTCCATCTCGAATTTCCTGAGTTCCTCCTCCTTTTTCTTGATTTCTTCCAGCAGGCTGTACAGTCCACTGGAGGAAAGCTCTTCTTCAAGCTCTGCTTTCTCTATATGTAACTTCTCTATATCATCTCTGACTTTCTGCCACTCTGGTTCCCTATCTTTAATTTTACCATTTGTCAGTGAAATCTCAGCTATAATTTCTCTGAGTTCAGCCTCCTTTTTCGCAAGAATATTTTCTATGCTATCAATCTCGTTTTTCTTAACTTTTATCTTTTCTCTGCCTATTTCGATTTCTGATTCCAGGCTTCTCTCTTCTCTTTCCAGCCTTTCAAGTTCTTCACTGGCTCTTCTGAGATTATTTTCAAGCCTCTCCCTCTCCTGAGTTAGATTTTTAATCTCAGAGGCAAGCCTTTTAATCTTCTCTCTCTCTTCATCCACTATCTCGAAGCTTGCACTGCTTGAAGGGTAGTAGTAGCCACCTGTCATCCTGCCACTCTCCTCAACCAGGTCCCCATCGAGAGTTACCATTCTTGCTCTTCCGATATACTGTCTTGCAAACTCCAGATTCTCAACTACAACTGTACTTCTGAAGACCTGCTCAAAGCCTTTTTTAAATTTCCTGTCGAAGTTTACAAGGTCTATGGCAAATCCAAGGGCTGCTTCTGCCACAACTTCAGTCTCCCTCCTTTTTCCCGAGCCTCTCAGCCTATTTATGGGTAGAAAGCTTGCTCTCCCGATTTTTCTCTTCTTTATATGCTCTATACAGCGTTTTGCAATTTCATCATTCTCTACAACAATATTTAACATTCCTCCACCTGCTGCCACCTCTAGAGCCTTTGAATAGCGTTTCTCGACTTTTCCAAGTTCTGCAATAGTGCCATAAATACCAGATATAATATTCTCATCTCTCAGCCTGATAATTTCTGCCACAGCTCTGTTCAGGTTTCCTCTCCCTTTTTTAATCCTTTCAGCAGCTTTATACTCTGCTTCAAGCTTTGCATATTCTTTAATATTGAAATCTAGCTGAGATGAAATATTTAATAACTTTTCTTTTATATTTATAACTCTGTCCTGTGAAATCTGCCTTTTTGTATGAAGTTCTGAAACTGTTTTGCCTGCTTTTTCAATTCTCTTATGAAATACCCCCAGACTTTCTCTCTCAGCTTCAAGTTTTCTTTTCCTATCTTTAACCTCAACCTTTATCTCTTCAGAAGCCTTCTTCCTTGCTTCAGCCTTATCCCTAAGAATTGCAATTTTCCTGTGAAGTTCGGTGAACCTGAAATTCTTCTTTTCAAGTTCTTTTGATAGTTCTGCAAGAATGACTCTTTTGTCTCTGGTCTTCTCATCAGCTTCAGTAAGGTTTGTGTATTCCTCTTTTATCTCCTTTCTCAAAGAAGAAATTTTCAAAGATATTTCTGCTTTTTTTTTCTCAAGCTTATTTATTTTAGCTTTGTTTTTATCCTCCTCTTCAAACAATTCTGAGCTTTTCTCTTCTATCTCTTTTATTCTTGATATTTTAATTTCAAGTTCTGATTTAACAGCTTTAACTTCATGTTCGAGAAGGTTAAACTGACTTCTCAGGTTTTCAACTTTCTTGAAAAGTTCATAGTGCTCAGTTTCCTCTTTTACAATAACTTCTCTGTTAATTTTTTCTATCTGTTCCTTTTTTATTTTATTTTTCCGGGAGAGGATATCAATATATCCTGATAACCTGTCAATGTCTTTTTCATGTTTTTCAATATTTTCCTCAAGCTCCTCAAGTCTTTCTTTAGCCTCAAGATATTTAGACTGGAGAACTATTGCTCTGTTCTTCTTTATTTCTCTTATAAGATATTCATAACGCTGGGCATCCTGTTTTTCTTTCTCAAGTTTTCTCATCTGGGAGGAGATTTCCTTGAATATATCCCTAGCTCTTGAGAGATTGTCCTGCACTTTTTCCAGTTCTCTAATAGCCTTATTTTTTCTCTCGTCATATTCGGCAATTCCAGCTATTTCATCTATAATCTTACGTCTCTCAACAGGATTCACCTCTATTATTTGTGTGATATCTCCCTGAAGTACGATATTATGTCCGTCTGGATTAATATTCACTATTCTCAGAATATCAAGAATTTCGTTTCTTGTTGTTCTTTTATTGTTGAGAAGATAGACACTGTTTCCGCTGGTATCCACTTTTCTTGAGATTTTGACCTCACCTGTGGTGATAGGCATCTCTTTTGCTGAGTTGTCAAGGTATATTGAAACTTCAGCCTGCCGGGCAGGTTTACTATTTTTACCCCCATTGAATATTAAATCAGAAAAACGCTCTGCCCTGAGGCTTCTGGCACTGCTCCTTCCAAGAACAAAGCAGATAGCATCGACTATATTGCTTTTGCCTGAGCCGTTGGGCCCAACAATACAGGTGAAGCCCTGTGGAATTGGAAAACTGGCTCTCCTGAATGACTTGAAGTTATTCAGGCTGATTCTAGAGATGTAGACCATCTAAATAAATTTTTACTCCTGCCCTTTTATACTTTTCTGAAGCACTTCACTGTGTGTGTACTAACACTGATTTGGTGAACTACCCACGACTAAATAGGCTGTCCCGTAATCAAAAATACTACGGGAAATAAGCTAAATTTAACCTTTATTGTCTAAAATAAGCAGTCTTCATATTACTAAGAGTAATTGTCGGACAGCCTCTAAAGTCGTGGGCTTTTTCGCTCACAATATCGTAAAAAAAATAGAAGAGTTGAGAGTTTAGATACCCAGCTCTTTCCTCTTCTTAACTATGTGTTCTTCCAGCTTATCCGCTGCTCTGGCAGCATCACTCTCCACAAGTAGCTTGCCGCCTGTAATATTCTCTATATCTTCAGTTAGGAGCTTCACCAATCCATGAGCACCACCTATAGGTGGGAGCGGGTCAACATGTGTATACACACCCAGGGCAAGAGCAAAAATAGCATCGATTGTAGCCTTCTGCTCCATATACTCCGGTGCTGTAATAGCTATCGGCAGCTGGGGCACATCAACACCCAGGGCATCAGCTATTGCTATTACAAGCTGAGCAAGCCTGCCTGTATCTGTGCATGTCCCGAAACTCAGCACAGGTGGGATATTCAGAGCTTTGATAACTGCTTTAAGATTCTCACCTGCAAACTCCTGAGCATCAAGACTTGTAAGACCAGCAACCTGAAGAGCAGCATTACCACAGCCCATACTCAGTACAAGGATATCCTTTCTTATCAGCTCCTTTGCTATTATGACAGTCTTTTCATCCTGGGGACCGTTCTTAAGAGTTGAGCAACTAACAAGAGCTACAACACCCTTAATAGCCCCTGCTTTTATACCCTCCAGAAGAGGGTCAAGGCTGCCACCCAATGCTTCGAGAATACTCTCAATAGAAAAGCCCACCACAGCAACCTGCTTCCTTTTTGGCACATTTGTAGGCTTACCCTTTCTATTCTTGAAGCTTTCTATTGCAAGGTCTACAAGCTGCTTGACCTGCTCCTCTACCAGCTCTGGCTTATAGTCAATAGCCTCATCCACGCCTCTCATTCTCACCAGCTTGGAAACAGACACAAGCTTAACCCCATACTTTTCCTGATAATCAGCGAGGTTAGGTAGAGAACAGTTCATATCCATAGCAAAGACATCTATAGCACCTGTTGCCAAAACATACTCCTGAGTTATCCAGTTACCTGTTAAACCAACAAAAACATCATCCACTGCATAACGCTGCAGAAGCTCCTGCCCTGTTTCTATAGATCCCACTATCTTAAGTCCTTTGGCTCCAGCTTCTCTTGCCTTTTTCTGAACTTCCTCATTTCTGGCAAACTCAATCAGAGCTGCACCCACAAATGGCTCGTGCCCATTTACAGCTATATTAACATACTCTGGCTCAATAATTCCCAAGTCAACACTGCCTATATGTGGCTTCGGAATACCGAATAGGGAGTCCTGTATAACCTCAAGGCTGAGCTGTGCGGCAAGGCTTGTGGCTATTCCCATTCTCATAGATTTCAGTGCAAGGGAAACATAGTTGGTATCCACATTTGTCATAGAAGAGGCAGCATTACTCATAATCTCATGTATGACACCACCTGGAAATATGCCAAGTTCTCTCCATATCTTCTTTCTCTGCTCTGGCGCAAAGATTTCAACAAGCTTACTGGGTTCATCCGCATCTCTATTCAAATCCTCAAGCACAAAATCAGCCACATTCCCTGCTATCTCATTTATATCCCTATTGTCAGTCTCAATACCAAGAGCCTGTGCAAAAGTTAAAAGCTTATCAGGTGCACTTATTTTGAAAGGTGTTTTACCCTCGGCTGTTGCCTTCAAAGTTTTAACTGCCTCAACAGCATGGTAAGCATAGGCTGATGTACCCAGAATATTTTTATGAAGCATGTTACGCATTGCCATACTATCTGCATCTATGCCGCATGCACCATTGGGAGCCATTTCTGTGATCCTACAGGGACCCATACTGCATAGCTGACAGCTTATACCCTGACTACAGAAGGTACACTTATTACTCTGGGATTCATAGCGGTCTGCCACATTTGTAAGACCATCTTCTTTCACCTTCTTATACATTTCATTTATTGTTTCATGATAGCTTGGATTTTCCATATATATTCCTCCATCTACATATGTGATTACATGGTTGTTATCATTTTTCCCGAAAATGTTCAGAATATAAAACCCATAAACTTAAACCTGACAAATTTACTTAATTGACGAAAAGCTTTATAATAGAGAATTATTGACATAACAAAGAGGATTTTGATTAACCGTGTTTTTTATTGGCTTAAGAAGATGGGTTGCAAATACCCCTTAATTTTTCTCCTTTTTCATTGTATTTGTGTCCCATATCCACTGATTTTCTCATTGTTTTTTGAATTTTTAGATAGCTATCGTTATACCCCTGCATTTTGAGGGTGCGTAGCTGATATAAATTGAATCCAAAAGAAGCAAACAGCATTTTGACACACACTCTACCTACCGTTGTCACCCTGACATGACCAGATTTGAATACATTTTTTATCACAGCATATGGTCTTTCACAGGCACTCTTTTCCTGCTTATTCGTTTATTGCGCAGTTTATCCCTAATGTTTATCGGATGGTTTCTAGCACCTTTCTTCATTGTAGCGTTGTATCCCTTTATTTCTGTACCGAAATAGCCCCTATTACGATAAACAACTTCGTCAGGTTTGGTGAACTACCTACGACTAAAGAGGCTGTCCGACAATTACTCTCAGTAATATAAAGACAGTTTATTTTAGACAATAAAGGCTAAATTTAGCTTATTCCCCGTACGTAGTATTTTTGATTACGGGACAGCCTCTAAAGTCGTGGGCTTTCTGCCTGAAATATCGTAAATGAGAACCCTGATTGTGAATGGAAATATAGTTCTGACATACTCCCACGACTAAAGTTCATGGGGGTTCTAAGGTCTCCATCGTCCATAGAGTTGCCTCTTTAGGGATATCAGTGTTCCCTTCTGTTACATCTCTGTCTGCAACAGGTTGACCTCTGCCTTGACGCAATGCTATATTGAACGCAGCATTTACGTCAGCATTGTCAACGTGACCATAATAGGTATCATTAAATATAAATATTTTGATGGCAATTAAAAATGGTTCGCTCCCATCCCAACACTGAAGATGGTGGGCTTTCCTACTCACAATATCGTAAACTACTCCCCGCTAACGCATGGAGCTTTCCATCGGAGGTTGAGTAAGATGCACAGCATCACTGATAACCCCATCATCTGGGCGAAAGAGCTGGTTTACAGCAACTCCTGCTCTGGCAAACTGGGAGAAAAGGTTAGTGAAACCTTGAAAATATTCCTGCACCAGAGCAGATTTGATAGCAATAACCAGCGAGGCTTTTCTATCATTATTCACAATCATACCACACCTGCTGCATTTGTAGATAGCATAGTTAGAAGAGTGTCCTTTATTAAGTGCACCGCACCTGAGACACCACTTCGAAGCGTGATAAGCATCAACTGTTTGAAAAGAAACATCATATTTGAAGGAATTACTTTTAATAAACTCTATGAATTGAGCATAAGGAATATGGTTAATCTTTCTATTGGCTTTCCTGTTAAATTTATGTTTTCTACCACGAATACTGAACTTTTCGACAGCAACAGAAGCATTGTATTCAGTAGAAAGTGTTACAATTTCCTTAACAATCTGAGCACTTCTGGTCTTAACAAAGTTTGCATGTTTATGTTTAAGCCTTCTCATGTATTTCTTAGCCTTCTCAGAACCTTTATCAGCATGACTTCTAAGCTTTGCAATTCGAGCTTCATACTTTTTCTGCCTGTTCGCAACGTCTCTGCCAAAATAAAACTGTTTAATCACTCTGGCTTTTCTGGGAGCATAAACAGTTACAGCAGCGAGAGTAGAAGAGCCAATATCAATACATATAATGTTCCTTTTATTATCAGAAATTTCTGGATATTCCTTTTCAATACTAACAGCAATCTTTCCATTAAGAAGGGAAATAGTTTTAATGTTCTAGCCAGCTTTAAGCTCTCGTTCAAATCTCTTATAGCTCCTATCATTCCTGATAGGAATAACAAAATTTTTATGTGGAGAATAAGTAACTTTAAAAGAAGGTGTTCCTCTGTCAGTCGTAAAGTATCTGAACCATCTTATGTTGAGCCTGATAGAACATCTGGTAAATCCCTTTTTGATAGCTTTTCTTTTTGCCCACACATCTTTTCTGGCCTCTTCAACAATATCAGAGGGCAGAAAGGAGGTATTACGTATGTCTGAATATGTTAAGTGGTATAGTTCTATAGAGGAGTTGGCATTGGGTAACTGTTCTAAGGTGAGATTGAGAACTCTAAGGTATTCAGCAAAGAAGGTATTGAAGATATTTTGTTTCTTTGCTGTTAAGGAAAGGCAATTAAGCTATACCGTCTTTTTCGAGGTATCACCTATATATAGGTTGTTTTTGAAGTATTTAAATTTAACGGAGGTGAAAAGGGCAATTCCTCCCCTCCCTTAAGGAAGGGGTCTCCTTGCCCAATTAAGATGAAAATCAATAATGTTGAAGTCGAAGATACTTACTGCGAGGCCTTTGAGGGAATATTTGTAAGGATGCTCATTACGGCTGAGAGAGAGAGGTACCTGAAGAGAGCTGCCTCTGGCTCGAGCTGCCTTCCTTCAACTGTGGTTGGGAGGACAGAGGGTGGTGTGGAAGCATGGGTGAGCAGCGAAGAAACTCCTGACAATAGAGCCGGTTCAATAGTTCAGATATGGGGAAATGCATCTGGAAAGGATGCCCTGAGAAAATTTGAATATGAACTCTCCATAAGAATAAGGCAGGGTATTCTCGTTGTTCCGACAACAAAAATTTTTAATCTATTCGAAAGTGATATTAAAATTGATACCATGTCACGGGTTGGTCACTGTGGTGATGGCTACGAGACTGTTGAAGAGCGTTTCGGAAGAGAGATGATAAATGTGCCCCTCATGATGGGTAACTGGTTTATTGAGCATTACCTTGGCGTAGGAAAAGGAGTGGCTGGAGGAAACCTCTGGTTCTTCTGCACAGATGAAGGGGCAGCTCTTGAAGCTGGAGAGGCTGCTTTTGAAGCTATAGAGGGTGTTGAGGGAGTTATAACACCTTTTGATGTCTGCAGCGCAGGAAGCAAGGTCGAGACAAAGTTTCCAGAGATTGGACCTACAACAAACCACCCTTACTGTCCAACATTGAAGGCTAAAATTAAAGACTCAAGGGTTCCCGAAGGTGTTGTTTCCATACCTGAGGTAATTATTAACGGAACAACTCTTGATGCTGTAAAGAAAGCAATGCTGAAAGGTGCGGAGGCTGCCAGCAGGATTGATGGTGTGGTAAAGATAAGCTCCGGCAACTTCGGTGGAAAACTCGGGAAATACAAAATATTTTTAAGGGACGTGCTAGGATGAGCAGAAAAAAGCTTCTCTTTGGTACTGCAGGAGCACCCAACTTCTCAAAGAAAAGAGATACAGTTTCAGGCATAGAATGTGTAAAAGAGCTTGGTCTCGAGTGCATGGAAGTTGAATTTGTAAGGGGAGTAAAAATGGGTGAGAAAAAGGCACAGGAAGTCAGAGAGGTGGCATTGGAGAAAAAGATTGTGCTAAGTGTTCATGCTCCCTATTATATAAACCTAAATTCTCCAGATAAGGCAGAGGTGAGCAGAAAGAGGATATTTGACTCGGCAAAAATCGGTTCAATATGCGGAGCAAAGGATATTGTATTCCATGCAGCCTTCTATCTGAAAAACTCTCCTGAGAGTATATATAATATTGTTAAGAAGGAGATTGAATCCATTATTGATGAGCTCGGCTCCAATGGCATAGAAGCTGTTCTAAGGCCAGAAACCACAGGAAAGAAAACCCAGTTTGGCACTGTTGAGGAACTTATAAAGCTTGGCAGCGAGCTTGGGGGTGTTATCCCATGTATAGATTTTTCACATATATATGCAAGGAGCAGAGGAGCAGTTAATTCCTATGATAGCTTCCTCAACGTACTCGAAAAGATGGAAGAAACTCTTGGTGGAGAGGCTATTAGGAATATGCATATACATCTCTCAGGTATAGAGTACGGGAAAGGTGGTGAGAGGAATCACAGAAATTTAAGAGAGTCAGATTTCAACTATATCGATGTTCTTAAAGCTCTTGTCGAGTTTAATGCTGAAGGAAAGGTTGTATGTGAAAGCCCCAACCGTGAGAAAGATGCCATTCTTCTGAAAAAAAGCTACGAAGAGCTTTCAGGATAGCCTCTCATCATTGAAAAAGTTTAACCGGAATATTTCCTTGGCTTTATCTCCTTGATTAACCTGACACCTGCCTATTAGCTACAACTCCTGTAGCGAAAGCTTTTTAATATCTAAAACCAGAATATAACCAAATTTTGAAACCTTAAGTTTAACCCTAACCTTGGAGGTTATGCTAATAAAAATTTCGGAGAATAGTCGTTAAGTTCAATAATTTTTAGTGGCTAAGAGTAGATAGGGGAACATTTGAAAATAAAACTATAGAATCCTAGTTCTGGTTCGAACCAGACCCAAATACTGTATGAAAATTAAACACCGTAAAAGTTGAATATCATATTGTGTCTAAATAACTAATTAATCAACCAGATTTTCAAAAGAGAAATGAAAAGTTAGATTTAATCTTAAATACTCATGTATTTACTCGATAGAACGCCACTAAAAATTACTCTTTGGAATTTTTTGATTTGTAAGAAACCATCTTGCACACTATTCCTCGTTCCTATCGGGAAAGAACTTAACAAGGACTTAGAGGTTCACTCCGTTACACTCGTTCACCCAAATTGAATTTTGTGGGATGCCTCAAAAATTCGAGTTCTCTTAATCGCATATGTCAACAGAATCCTGCTCAGTAATTTTTATATATGATAACTCCAGAACTCAAAGAATACATTTTAACGATTTTTAGGTGAACAAGATGGCTATATATAAATATATTTCTCAGGCATGGAAAAGACCAAAAGAAGGTTATCTTCATGAACTGCTCAGAAGGAGAATACCTGAGTGGAGGGCTGGTGCGAGTGTTGTGAGAGTCGACACTCCCACTAGGATTGACAGAGCAAGGGCCCTGGGCTACAAAGCAAAGCAGGGAATCATTGTCGTGAGGTCAAGAATCAGAAAAGGTGGAAGGAAAAAACAGAGACTGAACAAAGGCAGAAGGCCAAAGCGTATGGGTGTTGTCAAATATACACCCCAGAAAAGTCTACAATGGCTGGCTGAGGAGAGAGCTCAGAGAAAATATCCCAACCTTGAGGTTCTGAACTCATACTGGATAGGAAAAGATGGCAGATATGAATATTACGAGGTTATATTCCTTGACCCAAGTCACCCCTCCATAAAAAAAGATGGGGACTTAGGCTGGATTGCTTCAGGCAGGCACAGGGGTAGAGTTTTCAGAGGGCTTACCGGTGCAGGAAAAACCTCCAGAGGACTGAGAAATAAAGGCGAAGGTGCAGAGAAGGTAAGACCAAGTATAAGAGCAAACAAGAAAAGAGGCAAGTAAAACTTTATGAAAATTCTTTCCCTTGAAGCCAAGGCTCTTATCCATGCCACAGAAGATAGAGAGAAAGTGATGGAAGCATTACAGTTCACTCTCCCATTTCCCATTGAATATGTGTCACAGATAGCAAAAGGACAATATGGAAATTCCATCGAGATTATCACAGTTAAAGTAACACATGCCAGAGACTTAAGAGCATTTTTAAAGCATATTGCAACAAATTTGGGCAAAGAATGGGAAAGACTGGGCAGAGAGATTGAACAGAGATTCTCCAGTGGAAAATTCTATATCAGATTCGACAAGATGAAAGCATATCTTGGAGAGCTGAGTCTGGGCAAAGGACTTCAGGTGGAGCTTACTGTAACAAGCTATCCATACAATGAGAATAAAATAAAAAGAGAACTCAGGAAGCTTTTTGAAAATGTTCATTGACCTCAGAGTCCACTCTATCAACTCAAAGGGTGTCGATTCTCCATCAAGACTAAAAAAGGAAGCCCGAGATTTGGGTATAGAAGTTGCTCTCTGCGATGGTATCAAATATGATGATTTCATATCAGGAATTGAGCTAACTGCGAGGAATAAGAGAGAACTCATAAGAGAGATTATCTCATCAAAGAAATTTGATATTATTGTTGTGCACGGTGGGAGAGCTGAGATAAACAGAAGTGCGGTTAGCGACTCAAGGGTTGATGTTCTTGCTCATCCCTGGCTTGGAAGAAGAGATTCGGGTGTGGATGCCGTTGTTGCCAGAGAGGCTGCAGATAACGGAGTTGCTATTGAGCTGTGTATCAGCTATCTTCTTATCCAGCATCAGAGACTTAAAATTTTCTCAAGCCTTAGAAGAATTAAAAAACTTAAGGATAAGTACAATTTTGAAATTCTTGTCACCTCAGGAGCAAAGTGTAAATATGATTTAAGGAACAAATATGAGATTGCTTCAATTCTATACCTTCTTGGTTTAGAAGAAGAAGATATAAAAGAGAGTATCAATCTGCCTGAGAAACTAATTCGGGAGAAGGGTATAAAATGAGAATCAAAAGCCTGCCCTCAACTCTGAGAGAGAGAAAAAGATATATAGCTTTTATAGTCGAGAGTGACCACAAAATTAGCGGTGAAGAGGCAAGAGAGGCACTCTTGGACAGCACTTTAAATCTGCTTGGAGAAGTTAGATCGAGCAGACTCAGCCTCAGAATTATAAAGGCTACTTCAGATTATATAATTGTTGGCTGCAACCATATTTCTGTTGAAAAAATTATAGGATGTGCAGCATTAACCGGCGAGATAAGAGGAAAGAAAATTCACCTTAGAAGTCTCGGAACAAGTGGCACAATTAAAGCAGTTCACAAAAAGTTTTTAAGTCGTAATAAAGAGGTAATAGAAGTTGAAGAAAGCAAAGTTATATTTAAGGGAAAAGCTTTTACTGTGGCAAGGAAATTTAATATCTGTCTTGACCTTGTTCCTGATGAAGAATTTTTAAGAAGGGTTAAGAAGCTTAAAGTTGAATATATCGGGATTACACAAACTGATGTGAGAGGTGAATAAGAATGCAACCGTTACCAAGTATGGGCTATGACAGGGCAATTACTGTTTTCAGCCCTGATGGAAGATTGTTTCAGGTTGAATATGCAAGAGAAGCTGTAAAGCGTGGAACGACATCGCTGGGAATTAAATACAATGATGGTGTTCTTCTATGTGTTGATAAAAGGGTAACCAGTAAGCTTGTTGAATCAAGGTCGATTGAAAAGATTTTTCAAATAGATGACCATATTGCTGCTGTCACCTCTGGTCTGGTCGCTGATGCAAGAGTGCTTGTGGACAGAGCGAGAGTTGAGGCTCAGTACCACAGAGTTCTTTACAATGAATCTATAGGTGTGGACACGCTTGTGAAGAAAATCTGTGACTTCAAGCAGCTTTATACACAGCATGGAGGTGTAAGGCCTTTTGGTATAGCACTGCTCATAGCTGGCGTAAATGAGATTCCTAAGCTCTTTGAAACAGATCCGAGCGGAGCACTTATTGAATATAAAGCCACAGCCATAGGTTCTGGTAGAAATACAGCTATGGAAATATTTGAAAAGGAATACAGTGAAGAACTGGATAAAGAGGGTTCAATCAAGCTTGCTCTTAAAATTATGAATGAAATAACTGAAGGCATCATGAGTGAAGAGACCATAGAGATAGCTGTAGTAGAACTTGAAAACGGAGAATATACCAAGTTCGCTCCCAAAGATGTTAAAGCACATCTGGCAAAAATACCAAAAAAGGAGAAATCTGAGGAAGAGGAGTGAATATTAGTGGTAAGCCTTGACAGGGCTGTTATTGCTCGTTTAGAGACTCATGGCGAACACTTTGAACTTTTAGTTGACCCAGACCTTGCTTTTAAGTTTAAACATGGCGAAAAGGTGGATATTGAAGCTCTTCTTGCTGTCAACCAGATTTTCAAGGATGCAAAGAAAGGTGATAAATCTTCTCTTGAAAATGCCCAGAAAACACTTGGCGTATCCAGCCTTGAAGAAGCTGTGGAGAAGATAATAAAAAAAGGTGATATTCAGCTTACCACCGAAATTAGACGGAAGATATTAGAGCGCAGGAGGAAACAGATTGTCAACTATATAGCAAGAAATGCTATAAATCCTTTGACAAAGGCACCACATCCACCTCATAGAATAGAGAAAGCTATGGAAGAGGCGAGAGTACATATAGACATTAATAAAAGTTTTGATGACCAGCTAAATCTTGTGATTAAAAGTTTAAGACCTCTGATTCCCATAAAATTTGAGGAGCGAAAGATTGCTGTTAAAATACCGCCAGACTATACATCAAAGGCCTATCCCGCAGTAAGAAAATTTGGAGATATAAAGCAGGAAGAATGGCTCAAAGATGGCTCCTATGCCTTTGTAATTACCCTTCCTGCTGGAGCAGTGGATGAGTTTTTCAGGAAACTTAATGAACTAACCAGAGGAGATTTAGAATCTAAAATGCTATGAGGTTTATGATATGAAAAGAAGGCTTGTTATTCCAGGAGAGGAAGTTGCCGAAGGTAGTATAATACTGGGACATGGTGTTTATAGAGATGGTGAAAAAATCTACTCATCAATTCTTGGCCTTCTGGATTTAAATGAAAACGGAGTAAGAGTAATTCCAATGACAGGGAAGTATCTTCCAAAAGTCGGAGACTATGTGATAGGTGAGATTATCGGAAATCCCATGCCCACAGCCTGGGAAGCTAATATCCATTCTCCATACGATGCTCTCCTCAATGCCAGTGACTACTACAGCGAAATTGAACCCTTCAGTATACTGCTCTCCAAAATAATGCCGCCAGGAAAAATGATATATGCATTGATTAGAGAGATAACACCCACAAAGAGAATATATATAACCCTTCGTGCAATAGGAACTCATCCTCTCAAAGGAGGAAGAATAATAAATATTTCTCCAGCAAAGGTGCCGAGGGTTATAGGTAAAAAGCGTTCAATGATAAATATGATAAGAAAGCTCACAGGCTGTAGAGTACTTGTAGGACAGAATGGTCTTGTATGGATTAAAGGAGAATTGAAAGCAGAAAACCTTGTAGAGAAAGTTATCATGACAATTGAGTCTGAAGCTCATACTTCAGGATTAACAGATAGAATTGAGGAAATGATTGAGAGGGAAATAAAATGAAAGTTGGCGAACCAGAAGAATTTATTATTGATGGTAAGAGGCTTGATGGTAGGGCTCCTGATGAGCTCAGGCCCATAAAAATCGAAGCAGGTGTTCTGGAAAGAGCTGATGGCTCCTGCTATCTAGAATGGGGTGGTAATAAAGTACTTGCTGCCTGTTATGGACCAAGAGAGATCCATCCAAAGCATGAAGCAAGGTCAGATAGAGCTGCTTTGAGAACATATTATAGAATGGCACCGTTCTCTGTAAATGACAGAAAGCGTCCCGGCCCCGACAGGCGAAGTGTAGAACTTTCAAAGGTTATAAGAAATACTCTCGAAAGCGTTGTTTTTCTACACCTTTTTCCCATGACTGCCATAGATGTATATATTGAGATACTCCAGGCTCAGGCTGGAACAAGGTGTGCCGGTATAACTGCAGCCAGTGTTGCAATTGCTGATGCAGGAATTCCAATGAAAGAATTGATACCTTCCTGCGCCTCCGGTAAGATTGATGGAAAAGTAGTGGTTGATTTATTTGATACAGAGGATAACTATGGAGAGGCAGATGTTCCAGTGGCAATTATTCCAAGAACAGGTGAAATCGCACTGCTACAGATGGACGGCAATTTAACTCAGGAAGAGTTTGAGGAGGCTTTAAATCTTGCTGTTAAGGGATGCAAAGATGTCTATGAAAAGCAGAAAGAAGCCCTCATGAAGAGATATGGAGGCGAATAAATGGAAGATATTATACCTGAAATTAAAAGAGAATATATCATGAGCCTTCTCGAGCAGGGAAAGAGGATAGATGACAGAGGTTTTGATGATTACAGGGATATATCTATAGAAACAGACTTCATTGAAAAGGCTGAAGGTAGTGCCCGCGTGAAATTTGGAAAAACCCAGATTGTAGTAGGTGTAAAACTAACACTCGGTGCACCTTTCTCTGATATGCCTAATTCTGGTGTTTTAACCACAAACGTAGAGCTTGTTCCTATAGCAAGTCCCAGCTTTGAACTTGGACCACCTGGTGAAGACTCTGTTGAAATAGCAAGAGTTGTTGATAGAGTTATAAGAGAATCAGATTGTATTGATATTGGAAAGTTATGCCTGAAAGAAGGCGAGAAGGTCTGGATTGTCTTTGTTGATATACATGTGCTCGACTATGGCGGTAATCTCTTTGATGCTGCTGCTCTGGGCTC
>QIGD01000037.1 GCA_003229935.1 Methanobacteriota archaeon
CTAAAAACACGTCTCAAGAATGTAGCAGGTGTGGTAAAATTGTCAAGAAAAACCTCAATATTAAAATACATCACTGCCCTTACTGTGGGTTAGTTCTTGATAGACACGTTAATGCTGCAATAAATATCTTACACCGAGGATTGAAAAAAGTAGGGTTGGGATACACCGATTTTAGGCCTGTTCGAGGTCCAGCACTAGATAGACCTATGACTCAGGAAGCCCACGACTTTAGTCGTGGGTAGTTCACAATAACTGTAGTGAGGCAGTAGAATGCATGAGATATTTAAGAAGCGCAGTTTAGCTCCTGGTTACACTTTTTTTGTCATAAAATCTCCAAGAATAGCAAAAAAAATTGAGCCTGGACAGTTTGTTATAGTGAGAGTGCATGAGAAGGGTGAGCGTATACCTATGACAATCTCCGATTTCGACAGGGAGAAGGGCACTCTTAACATGGTTGTGTCTCAGGTAGGCAAAACATCAAGACTCCTTGCCTCTCTTGAGCCTGGAGAGAGAATATTGAATATGCTGGGCCCTCTCGGCATACCCAGTGATATTGAATCTTTTGGTAATGTTGTTACTATTTGCAGGCAGGGAACTGCTGGCGCTCTCTACTCAATAATAAAAGCTCTTAAGAAGGCTGGCAACAGGGTGACATGTATAATGGGAGCTAAAAGCAGGGACTATCTTGTTCTTGAGAATGAGATTGGAGCTGTTGTTGATGAGCTTATTATAGCAACTGACGATGGTTCCAGAGGAGTTAAGGGTTATGCGGTTTCTGCTCTGAGAGAATATCTAAAGAAAAATCAGGTTGATTATATTTTAACAATAGGGTCGAGCAAGATGATGAAAACAGTCGGCAAGATAGGTAAGAAATATGGAATTAAAACTAAGGCAAGTCTTGGAGCTATAATGCTTGATGGTACAGGCATGTGTGGTGCATGTAGAGTGACTGTGAAAGGAAACACAAGATTTGCCTGCATGGATGGTCCTGAATTTGATGCTGACGAAGTTAATTTTAATGAGCTTATAAGAAGACAGAGTTTCTTTAAGGAAGAGGAACGCCTTGCCATGGAGCTTTTTGAGGAAGGAATATGAACCGAGAAAGGAGAATACCAAGAAAAGAGCTTCCTCCTGAAGAGAGGGTAAAAAATTTTGATGAGGTTGCTATTGGTTACATGAAGGAAGAGGCCATTGAAGAAGCAAAGCGCTGTTTACAGTGCAGAGAACCAAGGTGTATGAAAGGCTGTCCTGTTGGTATAAATATCCCTAAATTTATCAGGGCGGTGAAGGAGGAGGACTTTGTAAGGGCAATTAAAATTATAAAGGAGAATAATTTTCTCCCGTCTGTAACCGGTAGAGTGTGTCCTCAGGAGAATCAGTGTGAGGGTTCCTGCCTTCTTGGTAAAAAGTTCGAGCCAGTTGCAATAGGTGCACTTGAACGTTTTGTTGCTGACTGGGCAAGGGATAACAATATAATAGAAAAACCAGAGGTTAAGGTGAGCAATGGGAAAAAGGTTGCCATAGTGGGTTCTGGTCCCTCTGGTTTAACCTGTGGTGCATATCTTGCCAATCTGGGCTACAGTGTTAAGATTTTTGAGACTCTACATAAAGCTGGCGGTGTTCTGGCATATGGTATTCCTTCCTTCAGACTGCCCGACAGTGTGGTGGAAGCTGAGGTGGAGTATGTAAAGAGCCTTGGGGTGGAAATTGAGATTGATGTACTTATAGGTAGAATATTTGACCTGAAGGAGCTTTTTCAGAATGGTTATGGTGCTATTTTTCTTGGCACAGGTGCAGGCTTGCCAAGATTTCCTGATGTTCCGGGAGAGAATCTCAATGGAATTTATTCTGCCAATGAGTTTCTCTTCAGAGTTAATCTCATGAAGGCACATCTTTTTCCTGAGTATGATACTCCCATTAAAATTGGCAGGAAGGTTGTGGTCATTGGTGCTGGTAATGTGACAATGGATTCGGCAAGAGTTGCAAGACGTCTCGGAAGAGATGTTACAGTGGTTTACAGGAGGACTGAGGTTGAGATGCCTGCAAGGAAGGAGGAGGTTGAGCATGGAAAGCAGGAAGGTCTTGAGTTCAGGTTTCTGGTTTCTCCTGTTGCCTTCTATGGTGACGAACAGGGAAATGTAAAGATAATGAGATGTATAAAAATGAAGTTGGGAGAGCCTGATGCCAGCGGTAGAAGGCGCCCGGAACCTGTTGAGGGTTCGGAGTTTGATATGAATGTTGATACTGTTATTATTGCAATAGGACAGAGTCCTAATCGTCTTATACCCATGTCTACACGAGATTTACAAATAACCAGAAGAGGTACAATTGTCGTTGATGAGCATGAAAAAACTTCAATTGAAGGTGTTTTTGCAGGTGGAGATGCCACCACAGGCCAGGCAACTGTTATCGCTGCTATGGGTTCTGGTAAGAGGGCTGCAGAGAGTATTCATAGATATCTCAGTTCCAAATAGGTTCAAGTTACGATATTTTAGGCAGAAAGTCCACGACTTTAGAGGCTGTCCCGTAATCAAAAATACTACGAGAAATAAGCTAAATTTGACCTCTATTCTCTAAAATAAGCAGTCTTTCTATTACTGGGGGTAATTGTCGCACAGCCTCTTTAGTCGTGGGAGTATGCCAGTGATAAACTCAGATACAGCCAGCTAGATATGTTTAAGGTTGTGTGATCCAGGGCCTTGAGGGTATCGAGAATGACACATAGATGGCCTGCAGGCTTAAAGCCAACATACACTACAGGAGGATTCTGCGGTTTGATTCAGAATACACAATGAAAGGCTCAGCGATTTCAAGTGTGAAATACCTGCCCATGTGTGATGTCAAGTTGTGTAAAAACTCATGTTTACATGAGAAATGAGTAATATATACCATTTAAATCAAAAAAGGGGGTAAGGAATTCATAAAATTGGTTGTTTTCACACAGTCTGACGTAAGATATTCTATACCCTGGATGTCCTGCTGGAGGAAAATGGCTACTTCAATGGCAGTGGCCATGGCATATATGGGGCTATAATCGAGCTGGATAAGAAAGCAACACTAGGAAGCTGGGGTGATACCAGCGATAATAAAAAGTTCTATGGTCTAGGCTTTTGATATGCAACTCCACCATGAGAGAACTGGTCAGGGACTTTGAGCTGGACGAAGCTAAAGTAAGGTCAAATTAAACTTGTAAAGCTCTTAAATAGACTCGCTAATCGTGATTTACAAGGCATGGATATAAGCGCCGATAGGATATGACACAAGAAAGTTCATACAGAAAATAGTAGAGCTAAGCAATAGACCTGTTATTCCATACAATCCAGGGAAAAAGAAAATCAAAAAAGCTTAGGAGCTGCCAGATGACAACTAGAGACTGGAGTATACGCCTTTCCTCAAGGATGCTAAAGAGTTCAACAATAGATAGAGACTGAGAACAGCTTCTGAGCGTGAAAACTCACGAATTAAGCTTTAGACTCTGGTGGGTAAGCTGAAGGAGAAGACAAAAAGTATTCCCCATATGAGTGAGAATACTGTTAAGAGCAGGGAATTTGAGGAGCATTCCCTGATGTGTTCTGAAGCTCTACCAATAACTGCTGTGTTCTTCAATGCCTCCTAATCAACCTGTTACTCCTGTTTCTCACGAGGCAGGTCACCAATTTTAATTGGTGGTGATTAACTGAATTTCCTGTATTATCTTCTCAGCACCTTTTGCTCTTAGCTTCTCAGCCAGTTCTCTTCCTAGGTCTTCTGGTCTGGAAAGCTCTCCTTCGGCTTTTACATCAATCCTCTCAGAACCATCTGGTGAAATAACTGTAGCAATAATTTCAAGCTTATCTCCTTCAATTTTTGAAAAGGCACCAAGAGGAATTTGACATCCACCACCCATTTCTATGAGAAGGCTTCTCTCAGCCAGAACTCTAGCCATGCTGTGACTGTGATTTATTGCTTTCAGATATTCATTCACCTCGCTATCTCTCCTTGCCACCACAGCTATGGCTCCCTGACTTATACTGGGTATAAATATATCTTCCGGAAGCCTCTGGGTTATCTCATTCTCAAATCCCAGCCTTTTGAGTCCTGCCGCCGCCATAATAATAGCATTATATTTTCCAGCTTTCAGTTTCCTGAGCCTTGTGTCCACATTTCCCCTGAGATCTTTAATTTCAAGGTCTTTTCTGTAGCTCTTCACCTCAGCTATCCTTCTGATACTACCTGTGCCTATAACAGAACCCTCCGGCAGGTCTTCAATTTTCTCTTCACCTGCTGATATTAAAGCATCAGCCACTTCTTCTCTCGTTGGAGTGGCAGCTATGTGAAGTTCGGGTAGTAATTCGGTTGGTACATCCTTCATACTGTGTACAGCGATCTCAACTCTTCCATCTCTCACAGCCTCATCTATTTCCTTAACAAAAATTCCCTTGCCACCGATTTTTGCCAGAGGTGCGTCTTTTATTTTATCGCCTGTTGTTCGTATTATTTCCCTGTCAAACTCCAGCTCAGGAAACCTATATTTCAGCATGCCAATTATGTAATCTGTTTGCCACAGAGCAAGCCTGCTTCTTCTTGTTCCAACCTTCAGTTTCATTTAATGACCTTCAGAGCCTCTTCTGCCTTCTCAAGAGTTTCTTCGATATCTCTCTGGCTGTGAGCATAGCTTATAAAGTTACATTCAAACTGGGAGGGTCCTCTCTTCAGCATTGCCTTCTCATACTCAAGAAAGTCCTCTGCTTCTGCCTTCAAAGCTGTTGTATAATCATAAACCTCTTCATCTGTGATATACATCTGGTACATGCTTGCTATTGAGTAAATCTTTGTATTAATCCTGAGGTCTGAGGTTATATCCTTCAGGCCAGAGGTGAGCTTATCAGTGAGGGAGTTTATCTTCTCATACACTCTTCCATCTTCAAGCTCTGATAGAGCTGCAATTCCAGAAGCCATACTGAGAGGGTTGCCATTGAATGTTCCTGCCTGATAAACCCTGCCAATAGGTGAGAAGTCCTCCATAATTTCCTTTGAGGCAGTTATAATTCCAAGGGGCAGGCCTCCTCCTGCAATCTTCCCCAGTGTTGTTATATCAGGCTTAACTCCGAAGTACTCCTGGGCACCGCCATAGCTGAGGCGGAAGCCAGTAATCACCTCATCAAAGATTAGCATTATTCCATTCTCAGAAGTTATCTCTCTGAGAAATTTAAGGTAGCCATCTTCAGGTAAAATACAGCCTGCATTGCCAATAACTGGCTCGAGGATTATGGCTGCAATTTCATCTTTATTCTCACTAACAAGCCTTTCAATAGCGTCTCTACTATTGAAAGGAGCAAGAAGTGTATTCTTTATTGTTTCTTCAGGTATTCCTGCGCTTGTTGCCACACCATGTATTATTGCTCCACTTCCAGCCTTTACAAGAACATAATCATGTGCACCGTGGAAAGCTCCCTCAAACTTTATTATCTTCTTTCTACCAGTGTAACCTCTTGCCAGTCTGATTGCACCCATGGTAGCCTCTGTACCCGTATTTACAAAGCGTACCATTTCTGCACTCGGTACGGCTTTCACTATTTTCATTGCAAGTTTAATTTCGAGTTCTGTGGGTGTACCATAGGCTGAACCCTTTTTCATCTGCTCTCTGACAGCTTCCACAACTTTTGGATAGGCATGACCAAGAATTAAAGGCCCATAGGCAAGGCAGTAATCTATATAACTTTTATTATCCACATCATATAGCCTTGAGCCCTCTCCACGGACTGTGAAGAATGGGTAAGGTTTCATAGCCCTGACAGGAGAGTTGACTCCACCAACCAGATAATTTCTTGCCTCATTAAAAAGCCCTTCAGATTTCACAGGCATTTTGACATTGAAACCCTCTCTCTTAATAGAAGGGGGGAATTGCCCTTTTTCACCTCTTTTAAAATTGTGTTCCTTTCTCATATTTCACCAACTCCACTGTCTTAACATTAATATCAAAGAATTTTCCTAGTTTATCTGCCAATATTACATATTTCCCATAACTATGGACACCTTTCACTTTACATAAAGATTTAATATCTTTTACTAAATCATTAGGTTGTAATTTATATTTCTGTCTTCTTATAGAAGGTTTAAAACCTTTTCTATTCGCTGAACTACTAATGCTTTATCTTTTTTCAAGAGAACTCTTGCCAGAGTGTTGGTCATCTTCGGAGCTGTTATTAGCCAGTACTATGCGGGGCACACTGAGACTTCTATCTCTGTTTAATGCTCCACACTTACAGAGCATGGGGCTTGAGGAGCATTCCCTGATATGTTCTTTAACTCTACCAATAACTTCTGTATTCTTCAATGTCTCCTAATCAACTTGTTACCCCTTCTCTAACGAGACACGCTCACGGCTTTAGCCGTGGGTGATTGACTAAGCCATTTAGCAACATCTTTGGCATGATAGGTTACAATAATATCTGCTCCAGCTCTCTTTATTGATGTGAGAATCTCAAAAACAATAGCCTTTTCATCTACATTATCAAGCTGTGAAACTGCCTTTACCATTGCATACTCCCCGCTCACATTGTAAGCTGCAGTTGGAACTTTGAAGCGCTCCTTTACACGTGTTATAATATCTAGGTAGCTCAGAGCTGGCTTAACAATAACTATATCTGCACCCTCCTGAAGGTCAAGATATACCTCCTGCAGTGCCTCGTTGATATTTGCCGGGTCCATCTGGTAGCTCTTTCTGTCTCCAAAGGAAGGTGTTGATTCAGCAGCCTCTCTGAAAGGCCAATAGAAAGAAGAGGCATACTTTGCTGAATAGCTCATTATAATCGTATCCTGATACCCTCCATCCTCTAGGGTTTCCCTTATTGCTTTAACTCTGCCATCCATCATGTCGCTGGGTGCCACAATATCAGCCCCTGCCTCAGCATGACTGAGAGCTTCTTTCGCGAGTAAATCTAAAGTGGGGTCATTGAGCACTTCTCCACCTTCAACTATCCCACAGTGGCCGTGTGATGTATATTCGCACAGGCACACATCTGTAGCCACCACAAGCTCTTTTCCAACCTCATCCTTAATCTCTTCAACTGCTCTCTGAATTATTCCATTCTGATTGTAGGCTTCACTTCCAATATCGTCCTTATGTTTTGGGATTCCAAATAGAATTACTGCAGGGATGCCAAGGCTCACAATCTCAAGAACTTCATCTCTGACCTCATGAAGAGGAAGACGAAACTGGCCAGGCATAGAAGATATTTCCACTCTGTTTTTTATATTCTCATCAATAAACACCGGATAAATCAGGTCATTCTTATTCACAGTGGTTTCCTTCACAATATCTCTTATTTTTTCTGTTTTCCTTAACCTGCGCATTCTTCTTTTTGGAAACATACTAATACTCCTTTCCATTTAAACCCATATCAAACCAGTTTTCAGCCACTTTTATTGCTTCTTGGTTTCCAGATTCTGCAGATTCTCTTATACTTGAAGCAATAGGTGTAAGTGTTCTCTTAACTATAACTCTTGTAAGGTCATCAATTATCTTTTTCTCTCTCTCTCCAAGGTTATCAAGCATTTTTAATGCCTTCTCAATCTCTCTGTTCCTTATAATTTCGGCATCCATGAATATCTTGCTTACAAGGTCTTCCACATCAATTCTATATATCTGCTTCACAAGAAGTTTGAGCTCTTCCTCAATTATCTCTTCGACTTTCACAATTTCCTTCTCTCTTGCCTTTCTGTTATTTTCAGCTATAGCTCTTAGTCCATCTATGTTGAAGGCTTTGACAAATTTTAGCTCTTCAACATTGTCGCTAACATCCCTTGGAATTGCAACATCTATTATAACAAGGGGTTCTTCTCTATCTTCAAAAGTTTCTTCAAGTAATTTCTTGGTAATTATAGGTTCATATGAGCTTGTGGCAGTGACTATCAGGTCGCTTTCTTTTATTCCTTCTTTGAGATTTTCAAATTTTAAAGTTTCAGCCCCGAGTTCTTCAGATATTTTTAAAGCCTTTGAATATGTCCTGTTTATCACAACAAGCTTTTTCAGTTTTTGCTCTGCCATTGCTCTGGAAACAAGGGTGCCCATTTCACCCACTCCAATGAGCAGAGCTATTTTTTCTTCCAGACCTCCAAGAACTTCACTACCAAGTTCGACAGCCGCACTGCCAATAGAAACCGCACCCTTATTTATATTTGTTCTGTATCTCACAACCTGGCCTACATGGAGAGTTTTTGTGAAAATATTTTCAAAAAATGGGCCTACTGTGTTAAGTGCTCTTGAAAATCTGAAGGAATCTCTAACCTGGCCAATAATTTGGTCTTCACCGATAATCATACTTTCAACGCCTGATGTAAGTCTCAAAAGATGGAGAAGAGCATCAATATGATAGTCTATCTGCATTGCATCATGTAATTTTGCGGAAAAGTCAACAATGTGTTTTACAAGACGGTCTGAGAGCTCTTCCTGTTCGACTTCATGACTGTACATACGACCTTGCTTGACCTTCATTCTCTGTATAATATCATACATGAGATAATCTATTATGTCATGATAGGCAAGCTGTATATCATCTGCAGCAGCAAAAATTTCAACTCTGTTGCAGGTCTGTATCACCACAACTTCTTTAACAGAACGTAGAGAGTGGATATCCAATAAAGCCTTCTTAATATCAGGAAATGCAAAGGCTTCAAGAGTTTCAACATCTGCAGTATGGTGGGTTACTCTTATATTCAGTGTGTGCATTCAAGTTCCTCCAGAATTTTAATAGCTATACTTCTGGCTTCTGTAATATCCCCTTTTTTCAGATTTTCGGATATATCCTCCCTGCTGATTATCTTATATATCAGCTTCTGTCTTTCCCTCTGAGAACTTATACATTCCATCAGTCTCTCTCTAAGAAATTTATTAAATTCTATCAAGAGAATATCTTCTTGTGCAATAGTTTTTTTAATTTTTTCTTTTATCAATCTTGCTGCGGCAGGTGCACTGCCGAGGGTTGAAATAGATATTACAAGCCCATCCTTCTCAATGACAGCAGGAAATATTATATCAACTGGCTTATCTGCTCTGTTAACAAGCTTATTCTGTCTTTTTGCTTCTCTCTCTATTGCATCATTCAGCTCTTTAGAACTTGTCAGTGCAAGAATAATATTATAGCTTTCAATATAGTTCTTCAAATCAGAGGGCTCAACTTTTTTCTTTACTATTTTCACACTTTTTATATTCTTTATACCTAAAGTGAAATGCTCACTTATCACAGTTACTTCTGCCCCTGCTCTGACAAGCTTTTTTATTCGCCTTTCAGCAACCCTGCCTGCGCCAAAAACAACACATTTTCTGTTTTTAATGTTTAATATTACCGAAAGCATAAAAAGTTTCCTTCTTCCATTATTTTTTTGCCATCAAGCCACAGGCTGGGCTTCAACATCACTCCATCCATATGAAGATTTGCCCTGTTCATTCCTCCAAAAGTATTGTTGTCACCGAAGGCAATATGCACTGTTTTGAAGGCTTTCTCATCCTCAAGAACATTTCCCGTAATTCTGGCATTGGGGTTGCAGCCTATTCCGATTTCTGCAATAACCCTTGAATTCTCAACACTCCTGAAAAGTTCTTCAAGTTCTGGTCTGTTCACATTGAATGCTCTGCCATTACTAACTTCAACAATCACAGGCTGGGCTATTCTGCCAAGGTTAGCCATAGAGGCATCAAAAACAATCCTGCCCTCACCAGAATCTTCCAGAGGAGCTATAAAGGCTTCTCCGGCAGGTAGATTACCAAAGGCTCCAGTTTTTGTTATATCTCCGTAATCAGAAATACCTTTCCTATATTTCAGACTGGCTTTGAAATCTGTACCTGTATCTGTTTCAAGCCTGATTTCATCAGCTTCTGTTAATTTCCTGGCAACAAAATCCGAAATTCTCTTAATTTCTCTATAATCTGCTGTCATAGCATCTGAAAAAAGCATACTTTTTGTTATTCCTGGCATTGTGACAACTCTGGTTCCCGCTCTGCATGCTCTTTTTCTTGCTTCAGTATGGGTAAGAGATTTTGATGTTGGAGCAATTACAACATCTGCCGCCCTCATAGATTCGGCAATAACTCCAGGTGGTTCTTCGCCGTCTCTTTCTCTCGGCTTCATAATGATTGAAACAACTTCTCTACTTAGCTTCTCAACAGTTTTCCTTATAATCTCATCCATCTCGAAGCTATTATAATCACTTACTATAAGGACTTCCTCTTCTTTCTTTATGCCAATAGTCTCTCTGAATATTCTCTCAAGCATATAATGTAACCTTCCATTTTAGTATAAAGAATTTGTTATTACTATAATAACTTCTTGAGAGATAATGTTGTGGTTACATAAAAATCCATGCTTCATCGGTTAAGCGTTTTGAAGAGGGAATATTTCACAACCACAGGCGTTTTGTCTGGTTACCGTAGCATTTGATTGGACTACAATACAGTCCTAGAACTTATCGTCGCCTTGTAAGAACCCTCATGCAAACAAAATCCATCTTCAGGACTGCAGGAAAGCCTTAACCGATGACCAATGCATAAAAATCTCATTCATTTAGGAGGAACATCTACACTCATATTTATAGCAATTTCTGCAATGTCAGTTGAGTAACTTGCTATTCTGTTCAGGCTATCCATAATACCTTTGAGAAGCATTGCCCTGTTTGCTTTAATCTTGCTCTGGAAGAGTTTATTAAGTGTTTTCTCATGTATAGCATTTATCTCTGACATGTCATAAAAAACCCTCTGGGCTGCAACCATGTCAAGAGAAAAGAAAGATTTTGAAGCTTTCTGGAAGGCATCGCTTACCAATTTAAGAATTTTTGCAAATTCTCTCATATCTTCTATGTCATTCTCAGCCAGCTTTAGATAGGTCTTCGAGATATTCTCACAGTGGTCAGAAACCCTCTCAAAATTTTTAACTACCATTCTGTATCCAAGAGCATCTCTAGGGTCTGAGATCCCCAGTTTTTCAGCAAGATGGGAGTATCTAACTGCACCTTTGAGCTGTCTGACAACAAGAAAATAAAGCCTGTCGACTTCATTCTCTCTTATAGTGATGTCTTTTGCAAGAGCTTTCTCACCTTCCTTGAATACACTTATAAGCTCGGATAGCATTGAGCTAACTATCATATGAATTCTGCGCAGAGCCTTAATTGTTGGAAGTTTGCGTTCATTGAGAAGGATTTCAAGAGTAAGAGCTTCATTGGTGTCTTCGACGATTTCAACTCCAATGAGGATTTCTGAGATATGCCTTGCCACCTCTCTATATTTTAGCTGCTCCTTATGGTCAAGTATAATCTTGAGTGTATCGTAGCCTATGAGATAGTAGGATATCAGTAGTTTTTCCAGAGCCTCTGAAGTCTCAACCCGTGATGTTTTTATTACAATTTCTCTGTTATCTTCTTCCTTTTCTCTCAGTTCTACTATAAGGGAACTCTGTGTTTCCATAACAAAGACAGTATCCCCTTCTTTTAAACCTACCTTTTCAACCCATTTTTTTGGCAGTGACATTATATATGTACTGCCTCCGCTGAGATAAATCTTACGTGCCTGCATAAATTTCCTCCAATAACCAGGTTTTTATATATCCAACTATACTCAAATAACCATTATATATAATATATATGGTATAGTTTGTATATCCATTAAATATATAAAATTAACTCTACAACGTTTATCTGTAAATTTTGTTTAATAAAAGGAGGTAGGAATATGAACAAGAAGATAATTCTTTTGTCACTTCTGGCAGTTCTGTTTCTAGTAGCAGGATGTACAGAGGCTGGAACAGGCAAGACAAGTGGAAGTGCTGCAGTTAAGACTACGCAAAGTACTACAAGTGCTCCGGCACAATCAATAACTCTGACTGGTGCAGGGTCGACTTTCATATATCCGTTGATGTCAAAGTGGAGCTATGTTTATAAGAATCTAAAGAATGTAAAAATTAACTACGCGGCTATAGGCAGTGGCGGTGGAATAAGGCAGATAGTAGTAAAGACAGTTGATTTTGGTGCCACCGATGCTCCTCTTCAATCATATGGCTATTCACATATACATGGAGCCCTGACTATTCCTGAGAGTATTGGCGGAGTAACATTATCGTACAATATTCCAGGTGTTACAAAGAAATTAAGATTAGACGGTGATGTTATTGCAGATATATACCTAGGTAAGATAAAAAAATGGGATAATAAGGCAATAACTGCGCTGAATCCTGGAGTTAATCTGCCAGATAAAAGCATAATGGTGGTTCATAGAAGTGACGGAAGCGGTACAACCTTTACATTCTCTGACTATCTATCCTCAGTTAGTCCAACATGGAAGGCAAAGGTTGGTAAGGGTAAGTCACTTAGCTGGCCTGTAGGTTTGGGTGGTAAGGGTAACGAAGGAGTTGCCGGACTTATAAAAGAGAACCCCTATTCTATAGGTTATGTGGAGCTTGCCTATGTTATTGAGAATAAGATGGCTTATGCTACCCTGAAGAATAGAGACGGCTATTATGTGAATCCTACTATCGATACAGTAAAAGCTGCTGCTGCAGGAGCAATTCTCCCAAATGGAGATGGGATATGGTCAAATGTTAGTATAGTCAATTCACCAGGTAAAAATGCATACCCAATATCAACTTTCACATACATAGTAGAATATCCAGATTTGAGTGCTTTGCCTGATATGACAGAACCAAAGGCCAAAGCTCTTGTCGGATTCATGTGGTGGATGGTTCATGACGGACAGAAATATGCACCTGGACTCCTGTATGTACCTCTTCCCAATAAAGTTGTGAAGATAGACGAAGAGACCATAAAATCAATAAAATATAAAGGGCAGCCTGTACTTAGGTGAAGGTATGAGGTTCCCTAACTTTTTTTTTTATTTTAGAAAGAGTGAAGGGCAGGACAGAATATTCCAATTCTTTATGGGCACTGTAGCCCTAATAAGTATTATTTTTCTTACGCTTCTACTTTTATACGAATTAATTAAAGGTTCCATGCCATCAATTCAGCATTTTGGTTATGATTTTATATTCAGCACAGCATGGAACCCTGTTAAAGACGAATTTGGTGCTCTCCCTTTTATCTTTGGAACTTTTGTTTCATCTCTTCTGGCTCTACTTATAGGAGTACCTATATGTCTTGGAATTGCAGTATATGTCACCGAAATTGCGCCACCAAAGATAAGTGCATTTATATCCCCTCTAATCGAACTTCTAGCTGCAATCCCTAGTGTAATTATTGGTCTATGGGGGATATTTGTCTTTGCTCCATTTGTCAGGGATTATATTTCCCATTTTCTTATCAAGTATCTTGGTTTTTTACCTTTATTTGAGGGGCCTGGTTATGGTTTATCAATGCTTACTGCAGGCATGGTACTGGCAATAATGATTATACCTATTGTTTCATCTATTTCGAGAGAGGCTTTGCTGGCTGTACCAGTACTTCAGAAGGAAGCTGCTCTCGCTCTGGGTGCAACGAGGTTTGAAGCCATGATTCAGGTTATCCTGCCCTATGCAAGAGGTGCAATATTCGGTGCAGTTATACTTGGTCTTGGAAGAGCTATAGGTGAAACCATGGCTGTGACTATGGTTATAGGAAACAGACCACAAATATCCTCTTCTATTCTTCATCCAGGTTATACTATGGCTGCTGTAATAGCCAATGAATTTACTGAAGCAACTGCTAATATTTACCTTGCATCTCTGATTGAGATTGGCCTTATTCTATTTGTTATTTCTGTAATTGTAAATGCAATAGCCAGATTTATTACATGGAAATATCTGAGAATTCAGGAGAATTAATATGTTGGAGAGAAAGTTAAAAGATAAAATTTTCACTGTATTCTGCATTGGTAGTGTTATTCTTGCTCTGGTACCTTTACTGAGCATGCTCTATACTATTATATTCAGGGGTTTTTCTGTGATTAGTATAGACTTTCTGACGCGGCTTCCTACACCGGTTGGTACACCTGGAGGAGGCTTTGGAAATGCTATACAGGGTAGCATAATAACGAGTGGAATAGCTAGTATAATAGGTATCCCCCTTGGAGTACTAAGTGGAATGTATCTTGCAGAGTATAAGAAGAGTAGCTTCAGTAAGCTTGTGAGCTTCACAGCTGATGTACTTACAGGGGTGCCTTCGATTATATTGCCTATCTTTTAATTGTATTACGTTTCGGAAGTTTTTCTGCTGTTGCTGGAGGTGTGGCACTGGCTACAATAATGATACCTTTTATAGTGAGAACAACTGAAGAGTCAATGAAACTGGTGCCATGGAATATAAGAGAAGCTTCTATAGCTCTCGGTGCAACTAGGTGGCAAACAACCTTATTTGTTGTACTGGGTGCTGCAAAGTTTGGAATTATTACCGGAATCCTTCTTATTATTGCAAGAATATCCGGTGAAGCTGCACCTTTGCTTTTCACAGCCTTCGGCAATAGATTCTGGTATAGTGGTGTTTTCAAACCTGTAACTGCTCTTCCACTTATGATATACAACTATGCAGTATCACCTTATAATTCTTGGCATAACATGGCATGGGGAGGTGCTCTCGTTCTGGTTGCAGGAATTTTTTCTCTTAATATAATTATAAGACTTATTGCCGGCAGGAGATGATGATTATGAATAACAAGATGCAGATTCTGAACCTAACAGCAGGCTTTGGAGATACTAAGGTACTTAAAAATGTTACAATGGATATACCTGAGAATAAAGTTGTAACAATTATAGGTCCCAGTGGGTGTGGTAAAAGTACCTTTGTGAGATGTCTCGACAGACTCCATGAGGTTATCAGAGGTGCTTGGATTAAGGGTAAAGTTCTGCTGGATGACTCTGATATCTATATGGATGACCCTATTGAACTGAGGAGAAGGGTGGGAATGGTTTTTCAGATGCCCAATCCCTTCCCAAAGAGTATATATGACAATGTGGCTTTTGGGCCAAAGCTAAATGGAATACGAAATAAAAAATCTCTGGATAAAATAGTAGAAGAAAGTTTAAAAAAGGCGGCTCTGTGGAATGGTGTAAATGATAGACTTAAGAAGAATGCTTTGTCTCTCAGTGGAGGCCAGCAGCAGAGATTGTGTATTGCAAGGGCTCTTGCAGTTGAACCAGAGGTGATCCTGATGGATGAACCTACATCATCTCTTGACCCCGTGGCTTCTGCTAAAATTGAAGACCTTATTCTTGACCTCAAGAAGAGATATACTGTGGTTATAGTTACACACAATATGCAGCAAGCTGCAAGAATTGGCGATTTTACTGCATTCTTTCTCCTTGGCAAACTGATAGAATATGGAGAAACTGCCCAAATATTTGAGAATCCAAAAGATAAGAAAACAGAAGACTATATAACAGGAAGGTTTGGGTAAATTTGAAAAATAATGGGGGTTTTTAAATGGCAAGAAAAGCTCTTGAAGAAGGATTGAATGAGATAAGAAATAATACAATTAAGCTGGGAGAACTAACAAAAGAAGCTATCATTAAATCTGTTGAATCTCTTAAGAATAGAGATATTGCAATGGCAGAGGAAGTTATGGGGCTTGAAGAGAAAAGTGATATCATAAACCTTGAAATAGATGAGGATACCCTCAGAATTACTGCTCTCCAGCAACCAGTGGCAAAGGATCTCAGGTTTATAAGTGCAATGATAAAGATAAGCGATAACTTTGAAAGAATATGTGACCTTGCAGAAAAAATTGCACACATAACAATTAAGTATAAGGAGAAGAAGTTTCTCAAACCTTTAATTGATATTCCGAGAATGGCTTTAGTTATTACCGAGATGATTGACATTGACCTAGAGGCAATTGAAAATAACACATCACCCTCTGTGGATAAACTTATAGAGAAAGATGACCTTATTGATAATCTTTATATTCAGATTTACAATGAACTTATTTCCTTTATGATAAGAGACCCGAAAAAAATAGACGATGCAACAGATCTTCTCTTTGTGGCGAGACACCTTGAGAGAATAGGCGATATCGCAGCAAAAACAGGAGCGCAGATAGTATATATGGTCGAAGGTAAAAGGGTATGGATTAAGTGAACTCATCAAAAAAGTATGAGCAAGAAGAAAAGAAGAATATCTTTGTTGTGCAGGAGCATCATGCAAGAAGGCTCCACTATGACTTTCGTCTGTCAATAGGGAAGGTGCTAAAAAGCTGGGCTGTTCCTAAACCCCCACCTGTTGACCAGGGTGTGCGAAGGCTAGCAATCCAGACAGAAGACCACCCCATGGAATATGCAGATTTTGAGGGTGTGATTCCAGAGGGTGAATACGGTGCAGGAGAAGTAAGGATATGGGATAGAGGGAGTTGTGAAATTGAAAGTATAAAGGAGGAGAAGATACTCTTTCATCTCAGAGGCAGAAAGCTTCAGGGCCGTTATGTACTACTACGTTTCTGGAAGGGGGGAGAGAATGCATGGCTCTTATTCAAGGCAGGAGAGAAGAAAAATAAAAAATAGCAGAGCCAATCTATTTTGTTTTACTCCTATAACCTTCAATCTCCTTTATCAACCTCTCAACATCCTTTACCACGCTGCTCTTTCTGAGCTTCATTATATCAAGAAAACCTTCTGCCTTCTTAACAATAGTGTCAAGATAATTGAAGATATCCCCTGAGAAGGTTTCGATGTAATAGGCTGAGAGGCTTCTTGAAATCTCTTTTATATTCTTTTTCTGCCTCCTTAGCATAATGATTTTTTCTGATAGCATTTCAAGGCTATGCTGACAGTAGGGAAACTCCTCACAGGAGCAGATAAGGAACTCCCGCCTCACCATCTCTATAATATCCATAAACTCCTTTCTGGGCTCCTGAAAGATTATACCTAAAGCGTCGAAGTATCGCATGGGTACAGTAACCCTGTAGATTTTCTGAATCTTTGAAACAAGACTTCTTGAAAGGTAAGCATTCGTGAAGGGAAATAAGCTGGACAAAATTTTCTCAGGGCTTTCATTGCTAAAATACATGATTTTAGCTTCCTGAGGCTTGAGAAAGTGTATTGAGGTTATCCTTCCAAGCTGAGTTATCTTCCCACCTTTAATCATGCCATGCTCCTCGAGCTTCTTTATTGCCTTACCATTATTCACAGGGAATAGCATATTTCCTGCGACTTTGACACCATCTCTGACATTTCCAGCACTAACCATGCATGCTAAAAGCTGCATTTCGTCTTCGCCTTCTTCTGCGGGAATCTCAATATCTTCAGGTTTGCCGGAGAGCAGCTTCACAGCAATCTCGTCTTCGCTTTCCTTCATTGAGAAGGAGGATTTAACTCCAGGCATAGCCAGAATCACAACCCTGCCCCTATCATGGTAGCTTGGCCTTCCAGCTCTACCCTGCATCTGGAGAAAATCTCTCACTTCAAGCTTCTTATTGCCCATGGTGAGACTCCCAAAAATCACCTGAGAAGCTGGAAAGTCAATTCCTGCCCCAAGAGCTGCGGTAGCAACAACACAGTTCAGTCTCTGTTCAATAAAATTTTTCTCTATCCTCTTTCTTCTGGAATAACTCAAACCTGCATGGTATTCACCTGCTCTGATTCCTCTGTCTGAGAGAAATCCTGCTAGAGACGAAGTTTTCCTTCTGGAATTGGTAAAAATAAGACTCTGTCCATAGAATCCTTTGCTGGATTTTATTGAAGCCTCTTTCTTTACAAGCTTTAAAATTGCAGAGAGTTTTTCATCTTCACTTCCTATAAAGACAAGATGTCTTTCAAGAGGGATTGGCCTTGAGTTGCTCTCAACAAGCTTTAAAGAGTAGTGTTCTGCAATTTCTTTGGGATTTCCAACTGTTGCGGTCAGGGCAATTATCTGTGCCTCTGGAAAGGTATGTTCCAGCCTTGATAGAAACCCATCCAGCTCAATTCCTCTCTCCTCCTGACTGAGAGTATGAACCTCATCTACTGCAACAACGCCCACTTTTCCCAGGTTGTCTTTATTTCCTGCTCTTAAAAGATAATCTATTCCCTCGTATGTCCCTACCACAATATCAGCATGCTTCAGCTTTGAACTGTCCATCAACGGCTCTCTATCATCCACTATCCTACTCCTTCCTACTCTGATAGCTACTTTCAGACCAAGCTTTGAATAACTCTTGAACTCTTCATACTTCTGGTTTGCGAGAGCCACAAGGGGCACAAGAAATAAAAACTTTTCACCTCTTAAAGCTGCTTCAATGCCTGCAAGCTCGGCAATAAGAGTTTTCCCGGAAGCAGTTGAACTTGCCACAAGAAGTGAGTTTTTTTTCAGAAGGCCGGCATCTATAGCTAGCTTCTGAATTGAAGTAAGCTCTTTTATATTTCTCTGCTTGAGGATTCTCATGAACTCTTTATTTATTGGGAGTTTGTCGAGCTTTATTCCTCCAATCTTATCAGATTTAACTCTGTCATACAGAGTATGGCTATCTTCAAGGCTCTGACTTTGAAGAAGATTAGAAATTTTCTCAAAATTTCTTAATCTATACAGGAGCTTTGAGAAGTGCTCAAAACTTGCCGGTGAAAAACCCCTGAATTTAAGCTCCTTATTAAGTTCTTCTTCTGCACAGTTCTTACACATCTTTCTGCCATACACAGTATAGTAATTCTTCTTCACAGGTTTTGCAATTCCTCTGCTCAGGCAGGATGTGCAGAACTCAAGAATCTGGTAGCTCAGCTTCTCCCTTTTAATAATGGGTTCAAGAGTACTGCTATGTTCACTGGAGAAGAGAATTTTCTGCCCTTTCAGAAGTTTTAAAAGCTCTTTTCTTGCTACAGGAGTAGATAATTTTCTGGTATGGAGATTCCATATCTTTCCATCTCTTATATTTACTGTACCCTCCAGATGAATCTTCTCAAAATTAAAACTGTAGAGTTTTAATGTTAGAGTTCTCCTCCCTCTGGGTATAAAAAGGGCATATCCCATTATTATCTCAGTTCTTTAATAGCCGCACTTTTTTCATCCACAACCTCAAAGTTGAATAGAGGTTCCTTTGCTCTGCATGAAGCAGAGATTCTTGTGTTATCTGGCAGAAAGAAAAATCTCTTCCCACTCTTTTCAAGAATTTCATTAACCACATCTCTGGCACTTTTTGGTGCCTCGCAGGCTTTGTATAGTACTTCAGCCTCTTCCTTTTCAGTAAGAAAACTGTATGTCCTTGCACTCAGGGAAGATTCGAGAATCTCAATGATATCTTCGATTCTGACCTCTTCTTTTCCATGGCTTTCTACAGTTAGCATTGCCTTTGCCCTCTGGGTGCACACACTTTTATCCCCAGCATAGTGCAGAATAATACCTTCGCTCTCTGCACCTACCTCTGTGACCACCTTTAGACCTTCTGCCTCTCTGAAGGCTCTGGCTTTTGCAATGAGAGTGATAAAATTTTGCTGAGGATTGTTCTGCGGACTTCTTGAATGAACCATAAGTCTACTTTTCATGTTTACCTCGCTGTAGCTGGCATAGCTATGGCGCTTGAGAATCTCCTCTACAATATCTCTACACAGGTCCTCAATCCTGTAAATAGCTATTCCAGAAATTTCATATATTATCTCATTTATTGCCTCTATGTTTCTTGACATATGGGTGCCTTTCTGGAAAGCAGGTAAATCAACAAAACATTCAAAGTTCGCCAAGAGTACAATGTTGCGCTTTCCCTCCTCTCTCTTCACCCTGACCATCTTTCTGACGCTATTAACTCCTACTCTTGTGAGGGGAATCTTGATTTCAGGTTCTCTCTGCTGTACATCTGGGAGCATTTTTACACCTTAAATATTTTATATCAGTATGTCGAATTTTTCTTAAGTTTGAAGCTTAACATAAGCAAGGTAGATTTTATAAGAGTGCAGGAGATAAATCAATCAGGTTCAGATTTATTGAGGGTTTTTAGCAAAATTCTTTAGAGTTATAAACTCATATCCCTTCAATTTGAAATATTCAATAATATTCTTCAGATTATTAAGAGCTCTAGTTCCTGTATTAAACTTACAATCAAATCTGATTTTATAATTCGAAAGGTCAACAAACTCCCAAGGATGCACAAAAAGCACTGGATTTGTTATATATGATAACAGAGGGAGTACAATTGGAACAGGAAGCCTAAGGACGGAAGATGTTATTGAAGCCGGGACTCGTACAATCTTTCCATTGGAAGTAATACTTTTCCTGAAATGTGGTTTGTAGCATGCCAGAGAAGAGTCAACTTTATATCCATTATTCGCGAGAATTTTGATATATTCTGAAGGAAATTTAAAATTTGGAGCTCTGAAGGAAACTATGTTATCAAACTCCCCGAGGATTTCTGTTGCTCTGTTTATTGCATCTTCTGCTTTTTCTCTGCTCAGATGGTCAAATCTTTCATGCAGGTAACCGTGACATCCAAGTTCATGCCCCTCATCGACAACTCTTTTTATTCGGTCAGGGTAGAGCTCTGCCACTCTGCCGGTGGAAAAGAAAGTAGCTCTTATCCTCTCCTCTCTGAAGAGTTTAAGAAGGTCAGGCAGCCCCTCTTCAATTCCATGCATGCTATCAAGCATAGGTGGACAGTCCTGCTCCACATCAACTGTGATTGAAATCTTCTGCATTAGTTACACCCATGTAAACCTCTTCTGTCTTCTTTGCAATTTTTATCCAGTTGTATTTATAAAGCTCCTCATTGGCAGAAGTGGCATACTTTTGCCTGAGCTCTGGATTTTCTACAAGTTTCTCAATATACATCTTCATCTCAGCTTTACTGTCTGCAAGAAGTCCTGTTTTTTTATGAGAGATTATGTCAGATACTCCACTGTTGTTTCTCGCCACCACTGCAACCCCTTTTGAAATAGCTTCCAGAATTGATATTCCAAAGGCTTCATCTTCCGAAGGCAGAGCAAATATTTCTGAGCTTTCAAGGAGGTTCAGCACCTCTTCTCTGTGAACCTCTCCAGTAAAATGAAAGTTTTCAGCAACACCAAGCTCTCTCGTCCTCTTTTCAATCTTCTTTTTTAAGGGTCCGTCTCCTATTATTAAAAATGTAATATTGCTGTGTTTTATTAAAATTTCAGGGGCAATATCAACTATATCTATAACCCTTTTTTTTGGAGTCATTCTTGCTACTGTGGCAATAACAATTTTTCCATCTTTTTTAAACTCTGTTTTTTCTCTGTCATGTTTTTCAATTCCTATTCCATTTGGTATCTGGTAAACCTTGCCAGGAGCCATGATTTTTGATTCTTTCTCAACAGCAGAACTGACCGCTATTACGGCATCTGCATATCTGAGGAAAAATCTACCTGCAAGAAGTAAAAGAGGTCTCATGCGTCTTCTACCTGCCAGTGAGTGGTTGGTCATAACTGAAGGAATTCCAAATTTTCTGCCTGCAATAAGTGAGAAAGATGCCAAGGGAGAGTCAAGTCCATGAGCATGGATAATATCGTAGTTGCCTGATTTGAGAATTTTGAAGGTCTCCCAGTATGCACTGGGGCTGATAAATCTTGTATCCAGTTCTCTCCCCTTTACCCTTATAACTTTGATGCCATTTCTGGAATTACAATTGTCTCTACCCGAGTATCTTCTTGTGATTATATGGACTTCATGCCCGAGTTCTTTTAAAGCAGATGCAAGTGAATCTATTGAGTATTCTATTCCACCTATTTTAGGGTAATACCAGTCACTCACAAGTGCAACTCTGTACCTCTCCATATTTTGAGACCTCCAAAGTATATAAGACACAGCAGACCTATAAAAGTGCTTACTCCATAAGATATGAATCTTTCTACGGCAACCATGCCTATTGCTTCTCCTAGTGGAATTTGAAATAAAACGAGGGCTGAAACAAGACCGCCATCCACAATTCCAAGCCCTCCGGGAGTTAAAGGTAACAAACCAAGGAATAAAGATAATACTGAGAGTACAATTATTATACCAAGGGAGATATGCAGTCCAAGAGCAATAGAAACAATTTTTAATCTGAAAATATCGAGTATCCACACACTACTGGAAAAGAGAAGGGTGGGAACAAAAGCTTTTCTTAACATTTCTGGATACATTGAAAATCTTTTTATTATACTCGAAAATCTAGTTTTAATGAGATAATAAGTAGTAAATAACATTATTAGAACAAGAATTCCGTAAATAATAATCTTAAGTGGATGGAAATTTCCATTAAAAAAGGGTAGAATTACGTAAAGGGCATATAAAGAAAGTATAGCTATAGGTATAGCCTCCACAAACCTCTCATATAGTATTGATATTAAGGCGTGAGGAAGGCGAACACCAAACTGCTCTTTCGCCCATACAATTCTAAGAGGTTCCCCAACCATACTGTTTGCAGGTGTGAGATTACTTACTGCTATTGAACCGAAGATTACAGGTACAAGACTGCCAACTCTAATAGAATAACCAAGCGAATCCAGAATGACCTTCCATCTGAATGAAGATATAAAAACACTTATAATATATAAAGATAGTGCTAGAAGGACATAACTCAGTTTTGCTCTCTCTACATCTTTTAATGTAACTATAATCAGAGTGGAAATATCTTTCCAGAAGATATGGATTAAAATTACCATTAAGAAAAGCATTAAGAGATTAACTATCTTTATCAAACTACGATATCTGTAAGGAAAAGGTATCTACATCACCTCTCAATGCTATCTATTAAAAGCTATATATAATAATATCTGACATACTCCCACGACTAAAGTCGTGGGGTTCTACGCTACATTAATAAGCGAAGGGTGTGTCACCACCCTGTTAATGGCTTCCGCAAAGCTTTTCGCCCTGAGCGAGTCCTATATTAATACACTCCCTACAGCATCTCTATGTGCTTCTAGCTTATGATATCGTGAGCAGGAAAGCCCACGAACTTTAGCCGTGGGAGTTGTCAGCTATATCTTTTATTACAGTATTTTTATTCTTCTGTCAGTACTCCACCCAAACCTTTTCCTTCACAAGAAGCACCGGTACTTTTGCCTGATTAATTACTCCTCCTGTGACACTTCCTATAAGTGCTCTACCAATATGTCCTT
>QIGD01000038.1 GCA_003229935.1 Methanobacteriota archaeon
CTAAATTTAGCCTTTATTGTCTAAAATAAGCAGTCTTTATATTACTGAGAGTAATTGTCGGACAGCCTCTTTAGTCGTGGGAGTATGTCAGCGACGTGTTTGATCTGGTGTATAAGGTGAAATAAATCTTGTGTTATGGTACACCTCCGAAAAACCCCTGCCTTCTTAGAACTCTGCATAGACATAAGGGGAATATCATCCTCCTAGTTGTATTTAATCCCATATATATCCATTAACAGCAAGGACAAATCTTTTATTATAATTGTAGCGAGGCTGAACATCGGTCAGTCCTATGATAAGCGTCATTTCATACCACTGTAGTCAATATCATATTCGACATATACTTGGGAAGATAGGCAACACACTAAGATTTAAATCCTGCTATTTGATTTTTTAGCTTTGGTTGTTTGGGGCAATAAGCTCATTTAAGTCATTCATCTGGCTGAGCCAGCAGGTCTCTTTTCAATATCCTTTTTCTTGTTATAGATGATTATCCCCCTAACCTGACCAAAACTATATATCAAACTTTCCTTTATGAGATATCTACAGGCCTGAAACAGGCATTTATTGGTTTCTGTAGGATGTCAAAGTTATTTGAAATGAGGTGAAAAAATGACAAAGGCACACCATCCACGTAGAGGTTCATTAGGCTACAGTCCAAGGAAGAAAGTTGCCTCTCCAGTTCCAAAAATAAGGAGCTGGCCTAATATTAATGAGGTGAAAATCCTTGGGTTTTCTGGTTACAAAGCTGGAATGACCCATGTTGTAATAATAGATGATAGAAAGAATAGCATATCTTCCGGTGAAGAAATAACAAGAGCTGTAACTGTGATTGAAACCCCTCCTCTTGCCATCTTTGGAGTGAGACTTTACGGCAGAAATACATATGGGCTTCATGTTCTGGATGAATTCTGGGTAAAAGAACTTGCAAAACAATTTTCAAGAGCTGTATTGGTGCCCAAGAAGAATGAAAAGAGCATAGAAGATTTAGAGAGCCTTCTTGACGAAACCGTCGAGGTCAGGGCTTTAGTGCACACCCAGCCATGGCTTACAGGAATAGGACAGAAGAAGCCTGAGATTATGGAGTATTCTGTTTCAGGAAATGTTAAGGAAGCCTTTGAACTGGTAAAGAATAAACTGGGCGGAACTGTTAGTATAGGTGATATTTTTCAGGATGGCGAATATGTTGATTTTATGGGTATCACTAAAGGCAAGGGTTTTCAGGGTACTCTCAAACGCTGGGGAACCAAACATCTGTCAAGAAAGACAAGAAATGGAAGAAGGACTGCAGGAAACCTTGGTCCTACGACACCTGCTGCCATGATGTGGCGCGTACCCCAGAGTGGACAGATGGGTTACCATCACAGAACAGAATACAATAAGAGAATACTCAATATAGTAACTAGTGATAATCTTATAAACATAACCCCTAAAGGTGGTTTTCTGAACTATGGTATTGTTAAGAATGATTATATAGTGGTAGATGGCTCAATAGCTGGGCCGAGGAAACATCTTGTCAGGTTCAGACAAGGTATAAGAAAAAAGGGAACAGGTAAAACTGTAAAGAAGCCTGAAATTAATTACATAAGCCTGGAATCCAAGCAGGGTGTATAACAATGACAATGAAGGTCAATATTTATTCAATTAAAGGTGATAAAAAAGGAGAGGTTGACTTACCTGCGGGATTTGATATGCCGGTGAGGTATGACTTGATTAAAAGGGCAGTTTTAGCTCAGCAATCTCACAGACTTCAGCCCAAAGCTCCCAATCGTCGTGCAGGTAGAAGGACATCTGCAGCCTCTTGGGGACCTGGGCATGGTGCGTCAAGAGTTACAAGAGTCAAGGGTTCAAGATATTCTGCTGCAGGTAGGGGTGCCATTGCTCCCGGTACAGTTGGCGGAAGAAGAGCTCATCCTCCCACTGTTGATAGGAATCTCGATGAGAAGGTAAACAAAAAGGAGAAGAAGCTTGCCACTGCTTCAGCTCTTGCAGCCACAACTTTAAGAGAGATAGTTGAAGCGAGAGGTCACAAAATCGACAATGTAAAGGAGATTCCACTAGTCATAGAAGATTCTCTTGAAGAGATTTCAAAAGCAAAAGATGTAAAGGAATTTTTTGAAGCTGTTGGCGTAACTGAAGATATTGAAAGGGCAAGAGTCAGGAAGATTAGGGTTGGCAAAGGCAAAATGCGAGGCAGAAGGTATAGAAGGAAGAAATCTTTGCTCATAGTTGTGAGCGAGGATAAAGGTATTTTCAGAGGTACAGGAAACTTCCCTGGGGTTGATATTGTCCTTGCAAAGAATGTCAGTACCGAAGATTTGGCACCTGGTACACATCCAGGCAGGCTCTGTATTTATACTGAGAATGCTATGAAAGATATTGAAGGGAGGTTCTCATAATGCATGATGAAGAAATCATAATTTATCCCGCTGTAACAGAAAAAACAATGAAAACTCTGGAAACTGAAAACAGATTTGTGTTTATAGTTAATAGGCAGGCAAATAAAAGGCAGATAAAGGAAGCAGTTGAAAATCTATATGAAGTTAAAGTTACAAGTGTCAGAACTCTAATCACACCGAGAGGTGAGAAAAAAGCTTTCGTAAGGCTTGCTCCAGAGTTTAAGGCAGAAGAAATAGCTACGAGGATTGGAATATTTTAGGTGGTATTTATGGGCAAGCGTATTACATCTCAGAGACGTGGACATGGTGGGAGCACTTATAGGGCTCCTTCCCGATTTAAAGTATAGGAGATATGACGAGGCAGAGAAGACAGATAGGGTAGAAGCTGTTGTTAGAGACATAATTCCTGCACCTGAAAGGAGCGCTCCTCTTCTATGTGTAGAATACAAAGAAAATGAAAAAGGTTATATGCTTGGTATAGAAGGCGTTAAAGTTGGAGACACTATTGAGATTGGAGTAAAGGCAAAGATATCTTTTGGAAATGTCCTACCTCTTGCCAATATGCCGGACGGCACGCCTGTGTGTAATATAGAGAATTCACTTGGCGACCGTGGTTCTCTTGTAAGAGCCTCAGGCAACTATGCTCTTGTTATAAATCATGACGGTGGTAATGTAACTGTGCATCTTCCCAGCGGCAGCCTCAAGACACTGAAATCTGGATGTAGAGCAACAGTTGGTGTGGTTGCAGGAGGAGGCAGGCTGGATAAACCTATAATGAAGGCAGGTAAACATTATCATATGATTAAACCAAAGGCAAAATACTGGCCTGTTGTAAGGAAAGTGGCTATGAATGCTGTAAACCATCCATTTGGTGGTGGTTCACACACTCCAGGTAAGCCAACAACAGTTTCAAGGAATGCGCCTCCAGGCAGGAAGGTTGGACTTATAGCAGCTAGACGTACAGGAAGGAGATAGAGATATGGCAAGAAAAGTTTTTAAATATCACGGCAACACCCTTGAAGAACTTAAGGAAATGGGGGTGGATAATTTCATAAAGCTTCTCCCTGCAAGACAGAGGCGCACTTTAAAGCGAGGTCTTTCGCAGAGACATAAAAAGCTTCTTGAGAAGCTAAAACAATCAAAAACAAAAGAAAGAGTCAAGCTGAAAACCCATATGAGAGATATGATAATCCTGCCCGAGATGGTAGATTTAACTATAGAAGTTTACAATGGAAAAGAGTTCCAGAGGGTTGATATCCAAGAAGAGATGGTAGGTCATTACCTTGGTGAGTTTGCTCTCACAAGGAGAAGAGTACAGCACGGTTCCCCTGGTATGGGTGCTACAAGGTCAAGTATGTACGTACCTCTCAAGTAAGGGTGATTTAAGATGTCAAAAATAGGATATTCTTTTAAAATTGAAGATGAAGATGTAGTTGCAAAAGTTACAGGAAGAGCTTTAAGAATCTCACCCAAGTGGAGCATTGAACTTGCGAGAGAGGTCACAGGAAAGAAGCTCACCCAAGCTAAAGATTATCTTGATGATATAATCGAACAGAGACGCTCTCTGCCTCTTAAGCGCTTCAAGAAGGGTGTAGCCCATAGAAGTGACCTTGTTAAGACAGATGCTGGAAGATATCCTAAAAAAGCTTCCCAGTACTTTCTTGAACTTCTCGAAAGTGCAGAGAAAAATGCAGAATATAAGGGTTTGGATGTGGATAAACTCTATCTAAAGCATGTTGTTGCTCAGAGAGGCCCTATACTAAGGGGCTTCAGATCCAGGGCATATGGCAGGGCTTCACCAAGTAACACCCAGACAACTCATGTTCAGATAATACTGGAGGAAAGGTGATATTATGGCTCTTGAGGGGAAATTTATTCAGGATAATTTAAGAAAACTTGAGGTCAAGGAGTACCTTCTCAGTGAGCTGAGCAGAGCAGGTATAGGTGAGATTGATATTCAGAGAACCCCACTGGGTACAAGGGTTATTCTACAGGCAAGAAGGCCAGGTATAGTAATAGGTAAGAAAGGCATTGCTATAAGAAAGCTCACAACAATACTCAGAACACGCTTTGGTCTGCAAAATCCTCAGGTAGAAGTGAATGAACTCGAAATCCCTGAACTCAACCCTGTAGTTATGGCAAAACAGGTCGCTGATGGCCTCGAACGTGGAATAAACTTCAGGAGAGCTGCCTATACCGCTCTGAGGCAGATAAAAGAATCAGGTGCAAGGGGTGTAGAAATAACAATTTCTGGAAAGCTTACAGGTGAGAGATCAAAAACTGTGAAGTTTATGGATGGTTTTCTAAAACACTGTGGTGAACCAGCCATAAAATTCGTTAGAATTGGTTACGCTATTGCCGCTCCAAAGCCAGGAGTTATCGGTGTCAAGGTAAAAATAATGCCACCCGGTGTGAAGTTACCTGATGATATCGAAATAAGAGACATAAAATTTGAAGATGAAAAAGATGAAGTGGCGATGGACAGAGAAGAAGTAAAGGAAATCATAGAGGAAATCATAGAGCAAGAAGCTGAAGCTAAAGAAGAAGATATAGCTCCAAACAGTGATGAAGTAGAAGAAGAGCAGCAGAAAACTGAAGAAGATAAGAAGGAGGTGGAATGACTGTGGCCATTCTGAGAGCAGATGAAATCAGAGAACTTAATTATGAAGAGATGGAAGAAAAGCTGAAGGAATTACACCAAGAACTTTTTAGTGAACGTTCTAAGAAGGCTGCAGGCGGTGCGCCGGAAAATCCCGGACGGATTCAGGAGATAAAGCGTACCATAGCAAGAATCCATACAATAATGACTGAAACCTCAATGGAAGGAAGCTGAAATGAGAACACATAATAATATCGTGAAACACGAACTCATAGGTCTCACATGTACTGTTGTTGAGTCAGGTAATCCTACTATCATCGGACTCACGGGTACTGTTGTATATGAGACAAGAAATATGCTTCATATTGATGTGGAAGGTCAGCTCAAGAAAATTCCGAAAGAGCACTCAATATTTCTTTTCAAGATTGAAGATGATGAAGTCAAGGTTGAAGGCAGGAAAATACTTGCCAGGCCAGAGGATAGAATAAAGAGGTGATATTCATGCGTGACATTGGAGTAGATGTATCAGAGCCTGAAAAAGAATGCAGTGATGATAAATGCCCATTCCACGGAAGCCTCAAAGTTAGAGGTCAAATTATTAAAGGTGTTGTTGTTGCTGATAAGATGAAAAAAAGCGTTGTTGTAGAAAAGAACTATCTCAGATATATTAAAAAGTATGAACGTTATGAGCGCAGGAAATCAAGAATATTTGCCCATAACCCTGTGTGTATCTCAGCTAAGGCTGGAGATGACGTGAAAATTATGGAATGCAAACCAATAAGCAAGGGCAAAAGCTTCGTTGTGATTGAAAAGGGGGCAAGTCCATGAGAGCCATTAAAGCAAAGGTTACAAAGGCTCTACCAAGTGGGGCAAGACTCTTTGTGGCTGATAATACAGGCGCCAAAGAGATAGAAGTTATTCAGGTAATAGGTTTGAAAGGCACCAGGCGAAGGATGCCAACAGCAGGCGTAAGCGACCTTATTGTGGCAAGTGTTAAGAAGGGTAGTCCTGAGATGAGGAAGCAAGTAATCAATGCTGTGGTGATTAGGCAGAGAAAGGAGTACAGAAGAAGAGATGGCACAAGAATATGTTTTGAAGACAATGCAGCAGTGATAACCAATGAGAAGGGTGAGCCAAAGGGCTCTGAGATAAAAGGTGCAGTGGCCAAAGAGGCTGTTGAAAGATGGCAGCAGCTTGCCAGTGCTGCCAGTATAATTGTATAGGTGATTTTCATGGTAACAAAAAAGCCAGGTAAGCAGAGAAAAGCCTTCTTTGCTGCTTCTCTAAACAGGAAACACAGGTTTCTTAGAGCTCATCTAAGTAAAAACCTGAGGAAGGAATATGAAATCAGTAGTCTCCCAGTGCGCACAGAGGATACTGTGAAAATAATGAGAGGAGACAATAAAGGTACGGAAGGTGTTGTGCAAAAGATACTCCTGAAGAAGAGCAGAATATATGTTGCAGGTGTAACCATTGCCAAAGCTGATGGCAGTGACAGGTTTTATCCAGTTCATCCATCCAATGTTATGATAACCAGACTAGAGCTCAAAGATGAAAAAAGAAAAAAGGTACTTGAGAGGTAGTAAAAATGAGCAGACACGCTAAAAGATTGATGGCACCAAGGACTCTACAGATTCCTAGGAAAGAGCATAAGTTCATAGTTAAGCCCTCTCCAGGGCCTCATAATTATGAAACATCAGTATCCATTCTCATAGCTATACGTGATATGCTAGGTCTTGCTACAAACGCAAGAGAAGCAAGAAAGATTATAAAGAGTGGAAAAGTTCTTGTGGATGCCAAAGTCAGGAAAGACCATAAATTCCCCATAGGTTTGATGGATATCCTTGAGATTCCAGAGGGTGATGTCCTAAAGATAGTTATGATAAACAGGAAGGGTAAGATTGTTCTTGTAGATATAAGCAAAGAGGCAGCCAGAACAAAACTCTATAAGATAAGAAACAAGACAATCCTCAAGGGTGGAAATCTTCAGCTCAATCTTCATGACGGAACAAACCTGTTAATCCCTGTGAAGGACCCAAGAAATCCAGAGGAAGATATCTATAACACTAGGGATACCCTTGTTGTAAGTCTAGCTAATAAGGAAATTGAAAAACATATGAAATATAAGGAGGGCAGTCTTGCCTATATCACAGGTGGCTCCCATAGAGGTGAGATAGCCAGAATTAAGGAGATAAATAAGATAAGAAGCACAATACCCAATGAGGTCATCCTTGAAGGAAATGATGACACAGCTTTTGAGACCATAGAGGAATATGTTTTTGTTATAGGTGAAGAAAGCCCTGTTCTACCTGAGGTGGTGTTTCCATGAACACAATGAGGAACTTGAAGATTGCCGCTGTTACAGTAAATATGGGCATTGGTGAAGGTGGAAAAAGACTGGTAATAGCAGAGAAGCTCTTGGAGCAGCTTACAGGACAGAAACCTATACGCAGAATGGCAACAAAAGCAATTCAAACCTTTGGAATAAGAAAGGGTTTACCTATAGCCTGTAAGGTGACTCTCAGAAATGAAAAAGCTATAGATTTTCTGAAGCGAGCCCTTGAGGCAAAAGACAGAAGAATTAAATCCAGCAACTTCGACCAATTGGGAAACTTCTCCTTTGGCATAAGAGAACACATTGATATCGATGGAGTAAAGTATGACCCAAATGTTGGCATCGTTGGAATGGATGTAAATATTTCTATAGAGAGGTCAGGTTCTAGAGTGAAGAAAAGAGCACTGAAAAGGGCAAAAATAGGAAAAAGGCACCTTGTAAGTAAAGATGATGCCATAGAATTCATCAAAAAAGAGTTTAATGTCGTGGTGGAGGATTGAAATTATGGAAGAGAAAAAGAAAGTGGGCAAAGGCACAAGAAAATGCAGAAGGTGTGGTTCTCATGGCCCTATTATAAGGAGATATGGACTTTATATTTGCAGGCATTGTTTCAGAGAAGTTGCTAGAGACATTGGATTTAAAAAATATGAGTGAGGTGCGTTAAATGCAGATAGATCCACTAGCAGATGCATTATCCAACATGAAAAATAATGAGCATACAGGCAACATGAACTGTATTATCAGACCTTCTTCAAAAATTATTGGTAATGTGTTTAAAGTAATACAGGAGCATGAATATATAGGTGAATTTGAGTATGTCGATGATGGAAAAGCAGGAATTTTAAAAGTCCAACTCAATGGAAAGATAAATGATTGTGGAATTATAAGGCCGAGATATCCCGTTGGAACTACTGAGTTCGAGAAGTTTGAAAAGCGGTTCCTTCCAGCAAAGAATTTCGGAATACTTATAGTTTCGACCACCGAGGGTATAATGTCCCATACGAAAGCAAAAGAACTGGGTATCGGTGGCAGGCTTCTAGCCTATATTTACTGAGGTGTGAGTCATGGTTCAAATTCCTTTATTAAAAGAAGTCGTAGAGGCACCGGAAGGAGTAACTTTAGCCCTTGAGGGTGAATATGTAGTTGTCAGAGGCCCGAATGGAGAGCTTAAGAGGAGACTCTACTACCCAAGTGTGAAAATTACACCGGAAGACGGAAATATAGTTATCATTTCTCTCTTCCCGAGAAAGAGGCAGCTTGCTATAATTGGTACCTTTGCGTCTCATATAAAAAATATGATTAAGGGAGTGACAGAGGGCTTCACATACAAGCTCAAAGTTGTTTATTCCCACTTTCCTATAACTGTTAAAGTTAAGGGAAATGAAATGATAGTTGAAAATTTTCTGGGCGAAAGGGTGCCCAGAAAGACTAAGATATTTGGCATATGTAAAGTGAAGGTAATGGGTCAGGAGATTACAGTTGAAGGAATAAACAAAGAAGAGGTTGGGCAGACAGCAGCCAGACTTGAGCAACTTACAAAGATAAAGGGTAAAGATAGGAGAGTCTTCCAGGACGGCATATATCTCATAAAAAAAGATAGCATGAAAGTATAAGGTGATAAGAATGAGTAAAAGAAAACCAGAATTTAAAAGAGTTGATTATCACAGGTATAAAAAGCTGAGGCGTTCTGGATGGAGAAAGCCAAAAGGAGTACATAATAAAGCGAGAGTATACAAAAAAGGAAAAGCCCTATCACCCAGTATTGGTTATGGTAACAAATCTTCTGAAAGAGGTAAGCATCCCTCTGGCTACTTTGTGGTTCTGGTGAACAATGAAAAAGAACTTGTTCCAATTGATAAGGAGACTCAGGCTGTAATGTTTTCTGCAACACTGGGCAAGAGAAAGAAATCCCTGCTCTATGCAAAAGCTCTGGAACTTGGCTTGAAGGTATTAAATCCACCAAAAGATTCACTAAAGGAGGCTTAAGATTATGTCTCTGCTTACACAGCGAAGGCTTGCTTCAAAGATTCTTAAAGTTGGTACAAACAAAATATGGTTTGATCCTGAGGCTACTGAAGATATTGAAGCAGCGGTCACAAGAGATGATGTAAGAGGACTTATATCTGATGGCGATGTATCAGTAAAACCTGTAGTAGGTACCAGCAGAGGGAGAGCAAGGAAGATTGCTCTGCAGAAAGCAAAAGGAAGAAGGCGCGGTCAGGGGAGCAGGAAAGGTGCTAAAGGTGCGAGATTTCCAAGAAAGAAAAGATGGATGGTAACAATAAGAGCAGTAAGAAAAGAACTTACCTCTCTCAGGGAGAGTGGTGAAATAGAGTCCAGCACCTACAGAAGATTATACCTTCTTGCTAAAGGTGGTACATTTAAAAGCAGGGCACATCTGAGGCATTATATAAAAGAACATGATTTTATTAAAGGGTGATTATTATGGCAAGAGGACCTAGATACAGAGTTCCATTCAGGAGAAGAAGGAAAGGAAAAACAGATTATAGGAGAAGATTGAAGCTTCTCTTTTCAGGTAAACCAAGAGCAGTAATTAGAGTTAGTACAAAGCATATTACTTCACAGATTGTTAAATTTTCCCCAAAGGGTGACAGCACAATGACTTCTGCCTCTTCCAAGGAGATACAGAAGCTGGGCTGGAAAGGCTCAGGTAAGAGTTTGCCAGCCTGTTATCTCCTTGGTTATCTACTGGGCAAAAGGGCTCAGAATGAAGGTATTAAAGAGGTTGTTCTTGATCTCGGTCTTCTCTCACCAATTCCAGGTTCAAGGGCTTTTGCTGTACTCAAGGGTATGATTGATTCAGGGCTTAATGTACCCCATGGTGATAATATATTTCCAGATGATGACAGAATAAGAGGAGAACACATAGCAAATTATGCCAAACAGTTAGGTGAGGAAGAGAAAGGCAGGGTGTTCTCCCAGTATATCTCAAGAGGCTTAGACCCTGAGAAGTTACCAGAGCACTTTAAGGATGTGCTCAATAAAATAAGAGGTGTATGATCATGGAAGAACCTGAATGGATACCCAAGACCAGACTTGGCAGAATGGTAAAAAACGGAGAAATTAAGGATATTTCAGAAATATATAAAATTGACCTGCCAATAATGGAACCCGAGATAATTGATACGCTTCTGCCAGAGGTTGAAGAGGAAGTTATTGATATTAATATGGTTCAGAGAATGCATAAGTCAGGAAGAAGGGTTAGATTCAGAGCAATAGTTGCTGTTGGAAATAAGGATGGCTATGTTGGTCTTGGCAAGGGTGTGACCAAAGAGGTTGGCCCTGCCATAAGAAAGGCAATTAAAAATGCCAAGGTGAATATGATTGAGGTAAAGCGCGGCTGTGGTTCTTGGGAATGTGGCTGTGGCGAACCTCATACAGTTCCTTTTGCTATAACAGGCAGGGCAGGAAGTGTTAGAGCAACATTAATGCCTGCTCCCAGAGGCGTTGGTCTGGTATGTAACGATGTCTCAAAGAAGATATTGATTCTGGCAGGAATCCAAGATGTATGGGCAAAAAGCCTCGGACAGACCAAGACAACAGTAAATAATGCCAGAACCACTTATGAAGCTCTTAGAAATGCCAACCTTGTCAAGCTTAAGGAAGAAATGACTCTGTCTATTGGAATAGCTACTGGGAAGGTGACTTAGATGAAGCGTCTGGCTGTTGTGAAGGTTAGAGGAAGTATAGATGTTAAAGGCACTATAAGAGATACATTCAAAATGCTGAATATTATAAAGGTTAATAACTGTACTTTTATAGATAACAGGCCGACTTACATGGGAATGTTACAGAAAGTTAAGGATTATGTAACCTGGGGTGAAGTTTCAGCTGAAGATGTTGAGTTTATATTGAAGCACAGAGGTGAGCTTGAAGGCGGTCATAGGATTACAGATGGTTATATTAAGGAGAATACATCTTTTGAAAATATAGCTGACTTTACAAGAGATTTTGCAGAATTTAAGGCTGAAATCAGTGATATACCTGGGCTAAAGAAGATTTTCAGGCTGCATCCGCCAAGAAAAGGCCACAAAGGAATAAAAAGAAGCTTCAAAGAGGGAGGCTCTCTTGGATATAGAGGCAACGACATCAAAAAGTTACTAAATAAAATGAGGTGATTCTTATGGCTCTGAAATACAGAAAATTAAGGAGAAAAGCAGGTTACAGAAGCTGTGGCAGAGGCTCTCATAAGAAAAATAGAGGTGCAGGAAATAGGGGAGGCAAAGGTATGGCAGGTACACATAAGGGTAAGTACACTTGGGTTGTCAAGTATGCACCAAACTACTTTGGAAGACATGGCTTTAAATTGCCGGAAGGAATAAGGAATATCTACAAAAGTATAAATATTGGGGAACTTGATGAGATTGCCTCTGAACTTCTTGCTGAAGGAATTGCCAAAGTGAGTGATGATGGTATTGAGATTGATATAACTGTTCTTGGCTGCAAGAAAGTCCTAGGCAAGGGAAAAGTAACAAGAAATCTAGTTATCAAAGCACCAAGATTTTCTGGAACTGCTGTTGAAAAGATAGAGAAAGCAGGCGGAAAGGTAGTTATATTGGAGTGAAACTATGGGAATTCTCCATAGATATGAAAGTTTTCTAACAAGTTTGCCAGAAGTTGAACGCCCTAGGGTCGCAATGACCTTCAAGAATAAGATAAAGTGGACTGGAATAATAATTATCACTTATCTTGTGATGACAAACATAATGCTATATGGTCTTGACCATAGCAGAGCAATAAACTACTTCGGTCCAATGCAGACTATTCTTGCCAGCAAGTTTGGTACCCTTATCACGCTAGGTATAGGACCTATTGTAAC
>QIGD01000039.1 GCA_003229935.1 Methanobacteriota archaeon
ATACCTCCAACTCCATAACAGGAGATTTTTCTGTGGAGGTGAGCAATGCATATCTGAAAGACAAACCTGTGAAGAAGGCAATAATCTCAGGAAATGTTTTTGAGCTGATAAAAAATATTTCTGCTTTTGGCAAGGATAAAAAGCAGTTCTCAAAGGTTGTGAGTCCAAGTATTGAGTTTGAAAATATAAGAGTTGTTGGATAATGCGGTTGAGAGTAAGAACAATCCCCCTGAGAAAGAAAATGCAGGCTCGGGAAGATGAAAAGATTAAAAAAAGCTACACTGAGATTCTTGAGACCATTGGGCTTGAAGCTGGAGAAGATATAAGGGATAGATGTTTTGAAGTCAGCAGATTTATTGAGGCATCCAAATTTCTCAGGAGGTACAGGGTATGCATAAAGTATGGCAAGGGGATAAGGTATTTTATAACAATTTACTTCAAAAAATATGAAAAGGTTCATGACGTTTTAACCTTATTTTTCGACGAGGATGGAAGGCATATAGAAACAGAGTATCTTCACACTCTGGGCACAATTCATAGGATTGAGAAGAAAGAAGATGTAAAAAACTACGAGAAGACCATTGAAAAGATATTTTCAGGTCTCCTTGGTGAGGCGGTTGAGCTTGACATTGAGTGAAGAGAGAAGCTGTCTATATGCTTCAGGCGATATTCTGGGAAAGGAGATGGCAAAAAAGCTGAACAAAGTAAAGAACGTTGAAGATTTTCTCTCTGAAATACTTAGTAAAGGAAAAGATTTATTGAGTTTTGAATATGAAATGACTGGTGAAAATGAGGCTTATATTGTAATAAAAAAAAGTATTTTCTGGGAAATTGTTGACAAAACATCTATATATAAAATTAAAAAAGCAGGGTGTACATCAGAGAGACTTTTTCTGGAAACAGCTCTCAGAGACTTTTTTCCTAGAGCTATGGTTCTAAAATCAGGATGTAGGGCAGAGGGAGATGATAGATGCAGACTGAAGCTGTATCTTGAAAAAATAGATTAAATCTGAGAAATGGTTGAAACCTTCAGAATAACAAAAAACTTAAATCTAACAAATCTTGATTAAGTTTATGGCTGAAATAATACCAATAATCTCAAAAAGCTATGACTCAAATGTCTATTTAATTCTGGATGAGAAGAGAGTTATTATAGACACCGGTCTTGGAAGTACAGCTATGTTAAAAGAAGTTGAAAAGCACATCGCTATTGAAGAAATAGATTATGTTATAAACACACATGCTCATGCTGACCATGTGCTTGGCAATCCTGCTTTTAAAGGAGCAGATGTGCTGATTCATGAAAAGGACGCCCAGGCTTTGGTTGAAGGGTCTCTATACTCAACTTCGAGAATGTTTAACATATCTGGGAAATTCAAATATAACAAACTTCTGAAAGAAGGAGATAAAATCTCTCTGGGAAAGATAGAGCTGAACGTGCTTCATACACCAGGGCATACTCCAGGGAGTATATGCTTATATCATAAAGATATGAAGGCTATTTTCTCAGGAGACCTGGTTTTTGCTGGAGGTAGCTTTGGCAGAGTAGATTTCGGAGGTAACAGTGAGGAGCTTAAAGCATCTCTTAAACGAGTATCAGAGATGGATATTGATATTCTCTATGCGGGACATGATAGAATTGTGGAAAAAAATGCAGGTAGAGACATAAAGCAGGCATATGAAATCGTGGAAGAGTTTATCTGACATACTCCCACGACTAAAGTTCGTGGGCTTTCCCGCTCACAATATCATAATATAGTCTCAGTATAGTAAAAATTAAGTATGTTAACTCAAGGCATTAGCAGAGAGGGCCCGTAGCTTAACTTGGTAGAGCGCCTGGCTCATAACCAGGCGGTTGTGGGTTCAAATCCCTCCGGGCCCATCACAACTTCTTGAAGTTGACTGCTGTGAAGCATGAGGCTTCCTGTTTGAGAGTCTCTATAACAAGGTGAAATCTCTACACGACATGTTCTGGTGAAATTTTGGAATTTCCACAATGAAAACAGCTCCATTTTTAGGGTTGTCCTCAATCCAAATCCTTCCCTTATGAAGTTCTATAATCCTTTTGGCTATGGCAAGACCCAGACCTGTGCCCTTTACACCTCTTTTAGCCTTTCTTTTGAACCTGTCAAAAATTCTTTTCTTGTTTTCATCGGCTATGCCATCTCCGAAATCTATTATTTTAATCCTCCAGAAATTATCTTTTTCCTCACCTTCTATTACAATCCTTTCACCTTCAGGGGCATATTTTATGGCGTTGGAAATAAGATTGGAAAATGCCTCTTCAATGATTGCATTGGCTTTTATAGTTATGCTATGGGTTATATTGTTTTCAATCTTCATTTCAGCCTCGTCAGCTATAGGTTTGAAGTTATTAACAACCCCCCTGATTATTTCTTTTAAGTCGAGCTCTTCAAGTTCGATACTTTCAGAACATTCAAGCTTGGAGAGTTTGGTTGCATTCTTTATCATGTCCTCTGCTTTGGACAAATTCTCTTTGATACACTCCAGGTAAGCATTTTTATTTGGGTCTCTTTCGTCATCTAACATGATATGAATATAACCTCTGGCAATACCTATGGGATTTAAAAGGTCATGCTGCATTATATCCATAAAGATATCCTTCAGATGGTTTGCATCTTCAAGCTCCCGGGTGTATTCTTTTATTGCTTTTTCTGCTTCCTTACGGTCCGTGATATCCAGAGCATATTCTATCATCTGAGTCACGTTGTCATTTTCATCAAAAATAGGGTAGCCGTGAACTTCATAATATCGCCTGTTGCCATCTTTATCGTAATGTTGGTGTTCTACAATTATCGGTTTTTTTGTTTTTATAATTCTTTTGATAGGGCAGATGTATTTTTTGTCGTCACAGGGTTTACCATTCTTGTGGGTAAGTTCATAGCAACTCAGACCTTCCCGGTCGGTGCCATCGAAAACAGCTGAATTTGCAATTACAATCGAATAATCTCTGACGTTTATAATATAAAACGGATAGGGGAATGATTCAATAACCGTGTCAAAAAATTCGCGTTGTTTTTGAAATTTACTCTGGAAGTCTTCCAACTCTCTAATGAGTTGTTCCATTGTTTTTTCCTTATATTTCATACCCCTCCTCTCGTATCCTCTTTTCATTTACAGATATATTTTCCTTTAATTAAATTTCCAATAAGACTATAACAAAAGACCTATATAAACTTTACTTTACCATAAACATTGATTGGGATAAAATCAACTTTATTCTCAAAAGTGAGAAAAGAAGGGAATTGCTTTTATTGTATTGAATTACGAAAATACCTTCTCAGTTATCAAAACTAATGTACACAAGCCTTCCAAATGTTTCTTCAAAACTGAAAGGTCGGATTTATAGAATCACTGAAGATGAAAAGAATATAGAGGATTTTGATTAACCTTATTTTTTGTTAGTTTAAGAGTCTTCGGCAATCCTTTGATTTCACACAAAAATTCTGAAATTGCTGTGTTATCCCCCTCTTATAAAAAAAGTAATCTTTTCACAGCCTTTTAAAGGCAGTAGTGCATCTTGCCAGGTCCATTCTTCTGAAACTTACTGCTGCCAGATATGTCATTAGAGAAACGAGTTCACCCATTAGTGACCAGAATCTTGCCCTTTTCAGTGTCCTTGATGGTATTCTTGCCTGAGAATACTTTTCCTCTCTTGAAAAGAGTCTTTCACAAGCAGGTCTGAGCCTTGCCAGTGCATTCAGAACATCTTCTTTGAATTTTCCAAACACACATTTTCTGTACCGGTGATTTGTCCCTACCTTAATCAAATCATCCGCTTTAACTTTCTTGCTATCCAGCACAGGGATAACTTCCTGACAATGCAATAAAGCACATTCTCAAAAGATAAAAATGCTTTATCTCCCAGAAGGAATAGGGGGTAACAGCCATAGCGATGGTGAAAATCCTCCAGGAGTCCCTGCAAAAAAGGCGACTCATGCTGGTTACCGGGGAATACAACGCTGCACAATGGCTGCTCCGATGCTACATCCATCAATTTCAGGTCAATGTAGCCAGGTCCTCTTTTATAAGTTTCCTTGAAACATAAACCTGCATCCACGTCAGAATAACAACCATTTTCATCAGGATATGCATATGTATTGGAGCGTTTAAACTTGCCATTGATGGCAACCACTCTAAATGATATGGCATTTATGTTGTTTAGCCATTTCACCAACAAATCACGAAGCTTCTCCAGACCCGGGATTGCCATTCCCCAGAATCTCCCGAAGCTCCTGGGACTGGGGATAAATCCCTTGAAGTCGCAAACATGGGGAAATCTGGAGTTCCCTTCCAGTTGGAGATATAACTTTTCAAAGATTTCAATATCACGCTTTATCATCGCAGCATGGGCTTTAAAAAATGATATATCTCCATTTGGAAGTCCCGCCTTTTTTAGAAGTCCAGAGGATTCTATAATCCTGAACAGGTCTTCCAGCCGGCCTTGGAAGGCTGGGATGGAATAGAGATTGTTCATGTCAAAGGTAATCTCAGGGAAATCATGCTGGTGTTTGTCTTTTTATGAACCTTCAGAAGACCATGCCTAAGGAAATCAAGGACACTGTTATTTGACATAATTCCCGGTAAGGTACGTCAGACTGTGTGAAAACCACAAATTTTGTAAATCTCCTACCTTATCCTACCTTCTTTTTCCCCCTCATCAATAAGGCAAGAGTTATCCAAATAATTACAGATGTAGAAAATATGATGCCTGTTATACCAGAATAACCAGTAGTAATAACTTTATATAATGTAAGAATCCACAGAATTATTAGTGTCACAATTTCTGCAATGGCCATAGGTAATAAATTTTCAACTGTCCATTTAAACGTCATTAAAAAATACCTCCCTTATTTTTGATTTTATAACTGTCATAATACTACGATTTTCTTATTAAAGTATTTAAATATTTCTTGAAAGTAACTATTATCTACAGCCATCTTAACCCTGTTGTAGTCTTGGATGTAGTTTTCCACAGCATCCATGCTATGATACATTTTTCTTATTATATCTGGTGGTTATTTACCCTTAAGAGCCTTCGGCATTCGCCCGATTTAGAATTAAATTTTCAATAACTCCGATTATTTTATATTCGAAAAGTAATCATTCCACAATTTTTTAGGGTGATAATCCACTAATAAGATTTTAATACCTGTTTAAAATATAAAATAGTAATGTTTATATTAGTAGCCACAAATATTAAAGTAAAAACTTCAATAGAGATGGCTAGACTATGTTTTTTCTCAAATACAATGGAATTTTTTTTCCACAGTGAGATATGTAACTTCCACTCACTTATCTCAGATAAAGAATTGGATATCAAAGAGGATAAATCTTTAGTCAGGAGGCTTTTTGGCAGACTTCAAAATAGCACAATCTCCAAGGCTGAGAAGATACGTCAGGTTGTGTAAAAACTCATGTTTGCATGAGAAATAAGTAATATATGTCCTCTGAATCAAAAAGGAGCAGTCCCGGTAAAAGAAAGGTAGAGGGTCATATGACACTATGTTGAGAAGATACACAGAAATATAATTTGTCTACTCATATCATTGTAGGGTGAAACTTATCCTCTGTGCTCTGTGGAATTCTGACTTTAGAGTGTATTAAAAAATGTACATTAACATTGTTTTTTTATTTTATAGGGTTCTAATCCTTTACAGAACTCTCTGATTGTAAGATTTATTACAGCTATTTTTATCAATTCCACGAATTTCTCTATTATCTCTTCATCATCTATATTAAATTTCCCTTTATCTTTTTTCTGATTAATAAGACGTATTACTGAATCCTTTCCTTCACGAATTGCTTTACAGTATATTTCATGAGCGAGATTTTTAGAGAGAATTGAATCACCAAAATTATCTTTACTGTTATAGAACTTCTCAAGTTTTTTACAGTACATATCATAGCTAATAAAAGAGGTTATATTTTCTGAGAGATTTTCTGTTTTTGATGGGATATTATTTGATTCTTGTAAATCCTCTAATTCTATTTTTTTCTCTTTAAATTCATTAGTAAAAGCTTGCTCTTCTGCCTCCATCAACCCAATTAAGACAGAATTTGATATTAGACGAATCATACCATTTTTACTTTCTACCAATGCACCACAAAAAGGTGCTATACGTAAATGTGATTTTTCTAATGTAATATATTCTGGTGAGAAATCAATTTTAAACTCTTTTTCTTTAATAATCTTTATAACTGTCCCACCAAAAGATTCAGTATCTCCTCTAGTTGGAGCAACAGCTCTAAGTTTAAGGTTTTTCAATGATTCAACTACTGCCTTATTAGCATCTTCTTCACCATGAACTACAAATACTTTATAAGGATTAAATTTCAAAGAATTGACGAAATTAAATAGACCTTTTTTATCAGCATGGGCAGAATAAGAGCTTATTGCTTCTATCTTGCAGGACACCTCTACTACTTTCTCTTTTAGTTTTATTTCAGAAACACCATCTAAAAGAGTTCTACCATGAGTGCCTTCTACTTGATAGCCAACAAAACATATTACCGAATTTTTATCTGATAAAATTTTTGGGAGATGATTCATAACTCTCCCACCTTCCAGCATACCTGATGCAGCTAAAATTATTGCAGTCCCATTGGACGTAGCGAGATTAAGGGAATCTTCATGTCCTTTGATAATTTCAAATCCCTCAAATTCAAATGGTGAAGTGTTATTTAAAAATTGTGTATAGAATTCAGGTTTTAGGTAATCTGCCATATTTGAATACAATGATGTTGATTTATCAGCCATAGGAGAATCTAAATATACTTTAAGGTCATGTGGAATCTCTCCTGCCTCTTTCATTTCTTTTAGACTATAAAGGATTTCCTGTGCTCTACCCACTGCAAACACTGGAATTAATAATTTACCTTTATTTTTATATACTTCAGATACTATCTCTTTAATCTTCAGCGTAGGGTCGTCTCTACTGTGCAGTTTATTACCATAAGTGGATTCCATAATGAGATAATCTACCTCTTCTATAGGGGTTTCAGGGGCTCTGAGAATAGGTGACATACCATGTCCAAGGTCACCAGTGTAGCAGACTGTTTTTGCAGTAGAAATCACAGTTATTGCAGAACCTAAAATATGGCCTGCATCATAGAATTTTACAGTTCCTACATTTAGAAGGTCAAATTCTTCATGATATGGAAATACCTCAAATAACCTCATTGTTTCATTTACATCATCTTCAGAATAAAGAGGAGGTTCTCCACCTGCCACATAATCTTCCTCTTGAATCTTTGCAGAGTCGTAAAGCAGGATTCTGACTAACTCTCTGGTGGCTACAGTAGAATATATTTTACCTTTAAATCCTTGTGATACTAAAAGAGGTAAAAGCCCTGAATGGTCAATATGTGCATGACTAAGTATCACAGCATTAATTCCATCAGGTTTGAATGGAAACTCAGAGGCTTTTGAAACACCTCTACCCTGTCGCATACCACAGTCTAAAAGTATTCTTCTATCATTTACTTCTAATAAGTGGCAGGAGCCTGTAACCTCTCTAGTTGCACCTATGAAAGTTAGTCCTGTCATTTCTCTCTCCAATTAAAAAATTTTAAATTCTCCTTTTCCAAAGCTCGTTCTTTTACCTATTCCCATAAAAGCTTCAGTGAGAGCAAGGGCTTCCCAGAACATAGTAGAGGCGTCTTTCACCTGTAACTTAACAACTCCACCTTTAGGTATGATATTTTCATAGATAACTTTCTGGCTAATACCTTCTTTTCTATCAAGAAAAACTATCTTTTTTATAGGAAGGGTATTTGAAAATATTTTCAAAGATGGGTCATTGTAGGATTCATATTCAGGGTGCATGAATTTTGCACAGTTTTTTATACTACGTAAAATCATCTCTACTGTTATCTTACGGTCAACAACAATATCAGAAAAGAAATACATTATTAACTTGTCTTTCTTTTTGAGTGCTTCTGCACGCTTTTTAATATCATTAAGAGTCACTGTAGAATATTTTACATCTTCCAGTGTGAAAAGACCTTTACCTTTATTCCTACGTTTTCCCAGTCTGATATATTCGTTACTGAACTTCTCAACTGCTGCTATAAATTCTGATGCGTACTCTTTCCCTCTTTTAAGGTTAAGAGCCACTCTGAAATCAAAAATAGACCTACCTAGTATTGCCTCGTGTTTTACAAAAGCACCACTAGCTACTGAGTTAGTTTTTCTATCAAGTTTGATAGAAACTATTTTATTCATATAAGTAGGAGATTCAATATTATCCCCACATGATGTACACCTGTAATTTACGAACTTGTTCTCCTTCATAACAGGCATTAATTTACCTTTATCTCTGAAGTGTCTTGGTCTGGCATCTCTAAAATATAAAACAGCAGGTGTATTTTCCATATACGTCTGACTAATACCTGCATCTGCCTCTAAAAAGGTGTAACCAAAAGCACCTCGAATATTCTGACCTTCAGGATATGCTTTACTCATTAAGGCGTTATATTTGTCTTTCTCTCCTGTTCCTAATATGATTTCAGTTATATTCTTTAAAGTCCCCTCTGCAATTAAGGCGATATAGCTTTGTTCAGACATTTTACCACCTACTTTTCTTTAAGGAGTAAGTAGTTTATCTGCTATTTCTTTACCTTTCTCTTCAAATGTAGCCCAATTACGCTTTTCTACCTTAGTTATTTTCATATTGACCTTTCCTCTACCTCTGGTACGCCAACCACCCAATCCAAATTCGTTAATAGCCTCAATTCCTGTTTGAATAAGAGTTAAGTCTCTATCTCCAGGGTTATCTATTATAATCCTGCCTTTAAACACAACAGCCTCTTGAACTTCTTCTTGCCTGAGAGAATCAGCTACTGTATTGTCTTCTCTGTTCAACCTTAAATGAATAACTGGTTTAACAATTTCAGAAGCAGGTTTATCAGAAATAAGGTCGTCTATAACAGCTCTACCACCTTTTCCAAGACTGCCAAATAAATTACACAAAACACAATGGCCGCATGTTTTTTTACCACTATCACAAACAGTATCACCTTTTGCTCGAAGTGTTTTTTCAAGGTAAGCCCTCAATGCACCATATATCGGTGCTGCAACTTTGCCGTCTGCTGTTTTCCTGACAGGTTTTGCTGCACCTCTTTCCTGATGTACCTGTTTTATCTCCCCTGACACAAAAGGAGATTCTGTATTCATTTCTATTTCCATATACAAATATTCTCTACTCATTTTAAGCCTCCATTTTTTTATTTGATTTTTTGTTTAATTAGAAAAAGATTATATCCTTCTTCTCTATTGTTTTTTAGCAGATGTACCTGAATTTCAGACTATAAAAGCTTTGCGTTCTCCAATTTTTCAAGGATTTCCTTGGCCTCAACCTCCGGGACTGATATTTTCTCCACC
>QIGD01000040.1 GCA_003229935.1 Methanobacteriota archaeon
CATGGGCACTTTTCAAATCATTCGGGAGATTATGGATGGGAGTGGAGGAAATAGCAGGTAAATTATGGGCTAAAGAATGAAATATAAAAATTCGTCGAACTGGGCATGAGATGTAAGACGAAACGACTGGCAAAAACTTAGATATTACTGGATTATGAGACAGTGCCGTATTTGGGAAGTATTTTCAGTAGAGAGGTTATTGAGGCAGCTGGAAAGGTAATAGGAAGGGATATAAGAGTTGTGAAGGCACTAGAGAGAGGGAGACCCACCTGTTTTAATCGCTGATAGCACAAAGGCAAGAGAAGTTTTAAAGTGGAAACCCGAGGATTCTTCTCTTGAAAAAATTATAGCATCTGCCTAGGAATGATACAGAAAGAGGTTTTTCAGGCAATGATGGCTAAACTATTCTTGTAGCAGCCTTTTTCAGCCGATTCATAATAGCAACTCCTATTCCTGTTTCCTCAACACCCTCTGCAATTATTATTTCAATGCCTCTCCCGTCAAGATAACGAAGGGCTGCAAAGATATTCGAGGCATATTCTTCCATATCGGGACCTGCATTGAAAACTTCTGCAACCTGTAAATTCTTCTCTCCTCTGGTTATAACTCCAACCTTTTTTTTAACCTTCAGGGCTTCTCTTACAGCCTCTTCAAGCCTATCCTCTGAAGCAAGCCATAACTTAGCTTCTGGTGCATAGTGTCTATACTTCATCCCTGGCGAGACAGGCTTATCCACAGCACTGGTTTTAGATATATTACTATTAAACTCTACATTACCTATAACCTTCTCAATCTCCTCTATAGTTACTGCACCAGGGCGAAGTATCATAGGCTTATCCTCAGTCAGTAGCATAACTGTAGATTCAAGGCCTATTCTGCATCTACCGGAATCGATTATACAGGCGATTTTTGAGTAGAAATCCTCAATTGCATGCTCAGCTTTTGTGGGACTCGGTTTTCCCGAAAGATTGGCACTGGGAGCAGCTATAGGCACAGATGAAAACTCAATAAGCTGAAGCGCAACTTTATGGTCAGGCATACGGATAGCAACGGTATTCAACCCAGCAGTTGCCTCGGGTGGAACCTCCGAAGATTTTTTAAGAATTATAGTAAGTGGACCTGGCCAGAAAGCTTCCATAAGCTTCTTTGCAACAGAAGGAACCTCTTCAACAAGCCTGTACATCTGTTCAACTCTTGAAATATGAATAATAAGTGGGTTATCCAGAGGTCTTCTCTTTGCTATGAAAATCTTCTTTATTGCCTCTTGATTCATAGCATCGGCACCAAGACCATAAACTGTTTCGGTGGGAAACGCCACCACTTCTCCCTTCCTTATAAATTCAGCAGCTTTTAGAATCTTATCCCCGTCAGGTTTTTCACTGTCAATTTTCAGTATAAGAGTCATAGTCAAATTCCTCAAGCTCTCTTTTAAGAACTTCAAATGGGTCTTCGAGTTTTCTTCTCAGTCTTGAGGCTCTTCTCGCTATTGCCTCTGCCTCCTCATCAGAGGGGATAAACTCAGTAATCTCTCGTACTGAAGAAGCATGCTTCATCACACCATGTGAAATCAGAAACCTGTCAACGCCGAGAAGTGGGTCAGGATAGAAGGAGATGGCTGGTTTACCCAGAAGAGCAGCCTCTCTGTTCATAGTTCCACCTCCACTGATGGTGGCTACTGCAAAGTATGCAAGGTTGAGAGTATCGGTATTTCTTAGGTTAAGTGCTCCACTATAATTCTCTTCACCCCTTGGAAGAACAACTGCACTGTAACCTTCTCTCCTTACTGTATCTATTATATCCTGAGTTGGGTTCTCCCCTTCATAGTAGGCTGCCCTGAACGGAGGTGGCCTTATTAAAACATAATTCTCAATTTTCAACTTTCTCACTATTTCTTCATCTGGCTCAAAGTTTTTCACTTGCGAATACTCTAGAACTGAATTTATCCTCATAATATTGTTCTTTTCAGCTCCCTGTTCAATTATCTTTTCAAGCCTGAGAGCCCTTGGCACAATAATCCTCGAACATAGAGCGAGGGTAAGCCTGTTCTGCTTTTCTGCATACTCATTATCAACAAAGTGGAAACAGGGTATACCAATACCAAAGGCTACCCTCGGAGCCTCTACACTGTGCTTGCTTATTGCTGCTTTTATTTTATACCCAGCTACAATATCTGCCAGCTTTGCAGTTCTCTCTGCACTTGCTCTTAACTTCTCAAGTTTATTCTTTCCTCCATGGTAGCCTGCAGAGGTGAAATCTATCCCCTTCTTTTTAAGAAGCTCCTGAAGGTAGCCAAACCTTCTTGCTGTAACAAGACAGCTATGCTCTCTGATGAAATCTTCAAAGAAGACAGCATGGGGTAAATTGGTTATATCAAGCCAGTACTTCATTAATTTAGATTTGTTATAAAGGTATATAAAATTAAGTCAACAAATGTTCTAATCCAATTCCTGCAATAGCAAATACTGCAGAGATAGTATAGATGAGAAAAACAACCTGCCTCTCACTCATGGGTTTGATTCTAAGGAAAAGTCTGACCAGTGAGAAGTTTGAGTTTTCTGGAGCATAAAGCCTGCCCTGTCTGATAAGTGTGGGCTTCTGGGACTCTTTCACCATAACTCCAGCACTGACAAGCTTGAGCAGAGCATCTAGAACATATGGTATTAGAACAATCATCCCTTCAAGTTCAAATTTTCCTACTATTATTGAAGAAAATAGAACAGAGCCTATAAACAGGGTGCCCACATCACCGGGAAATACTCTTGCAGGATATGAATTGTAGCGCAGGAACGCAATAAGCGATAATGCTAAGACCAGAGCTAAAACCAGACTTATTTCTTCACCTTTAATATAAGCTAGGGCTGCTATACCAGAAGAGGATATGGCACCGACACCTATCTCCAGACCATTCAGGCCTGCAAGCATATTTGTGAAGTTACAGGTAAACATAAAAAGTACAGGTAGAGAGATATAATATATTAGTCCAATATTAACTCCCATAAATGTGGGTTGCGCTATGAAAATAAGAGGAATTCCTGCCAGAGTCAGGCTTATCACCTTCTCTCTTGCAGATAATCTTTTTATTCTGTCGTAAAAGCCTATACCTGCCACTGCAAGAGCTACAAGTGATATTATCATTATATCAGGATTTATCCCTTCAAGAAAGGAAAATACAATGAGTCCAGAGAAAAAACCAGCTACTATGGCTATGCCTCCCTGCTCAGGAATCTCCTTTTTAATCTCTTTGTGAAGGTCTATACCTCTGAAGCCTGCTCTGTACATTCTTTCAGCCAAAACTGGAGTTAAAATAAATGTCGTTATGAAAGCTGCCAGCGAAGGAGCTATAATGTCATGCATACTATACCTTTGAACGAAGACTTTATTAACTTTTCAGGTCTTTTAATCTTATGGATAAGATGACCTATGCTAAGGCTGGAGTTAATATTGACAGAGAAGCTCTTGCAATCAGGGCACTTGTCGGGGAGATAAAACATACTCTGGATTTTAGAAAAGGCAAAGCAGGGGAAAGCCTTCTTGGTGTTGGCCACTTTGCAGCTTTGATTTCTTTAGACGCAGAAAGGACTCTGGCCCTCTCAGCAGACGGTGTTGGTACAAAGATTCTTGTGGCAGAGGCCATGCAGAGATATGATACCATAGGTATTGATTTAATAGCTATGAACGCCAACGACGTTATCTGTGTCGGAGCAGAACCGATGGTTCTTGTGGATTATATTGCCATTTACGAGCCTGATGAGAATATAATGGAAGAGATTGGCAAAGGTCTGGTAAAGGGTGCCAAAACAGCTGGCATAAGTATTGTTGGCGGAGAGACAGCAACCCTGCCTGAGATTGTGAAGGGCTTTGACATAGCAGGTTTAATACTTGGCTTTGTGGATAGGGATAAGATTGTTACAGGAAAAAGCATCTTACCTGGTGATGTTGTTATAGGTCTTGCAAGTTCGGGGATTCATAGTAATGGTTTGACTCTTGCCAGAAAGGTTATTTTCTCTGAATACAAACCTGAGGATGAGATTTTCCCTGGAAGGAAGGCTGGAGAGGAGCTTCTCGAGCCGACCAGGATATATGTCAGGGAGGTTCTTGAGTGTCTTGCAGGCGCTGATGTCAGAGGCCTTGCCAATATCACAGGTGGTGGTCTGGGAAATCTTGCAAGGATTACAGATTATGGTTTTCTTCTAGATAATCTCCCCGAGCCCCATAGGATTTTCAAATTGATTCAGGAGCTCGGTAATGTGCCTGAAAATGAGATGTACAGAACTTTCAATATGGGTATAGGGTTATGCATTGTGGCTGGAAGAGAGGATGCTGAAAAGATAATAGGAATATGTAAAAAGTATCACACAGAGGCTAAAATTATTGGCAGTGTTGTGAGGGAGAAGGGTGTTGCTATCAAGGGCAAGGATTTTGTTCTTTGATATGGATAAGCGACCTAGAATTTTTCAAAAATAGTGAATTCCCTATCACTCCAATAACAGGGTGAACTACCATAATCTAACTTTTATTTGAGTTTATGTACTTCGTGGAAGCAGATTAAAAATAAGTATTACATAAAATTATAAAAAGAGAAAAGAAAAACTCCTTAAAAGTAGTTATTGTTTAAACAGAAGGAAATCACCTTCTGCCCTCACCAGTGTTAATTGCCTGCGATTCTATTTGTCATTCCTAAGTTTCTGATAACACTCCCTGCAATAAACAGGTTTATCACCCGATGGTTTAAAGGGAACTGTTGTCTGTTCACCACAGCTATCGCACACCGCATCATAAAACTGACGGCTGCCACCCATTTTGCTTCCTCTTCTGCTTTCCTTTCTTTTCTGGCGGCATGGTTTGCATCTTTTGGGCTCGTTTTCGAATCCCTTGGAATCATAGAATTCCTGTTCTTCTACCGAAAAAACAAATTCTTCTCCACAATCTTCACATGTCAATGTTTTGTCTTCAAAGGTCATACAAATCTCCCTGGATATTTTGTTAAAAAAGAAGCTCTAGACAGATATCTTCAAGTTTCTCTTTATAACACTTATAGCTTTTCCTTCGAGTTATATATATATCTATGGGTATTTTTGTTCTGTCACATACGACAGATGCAGGCCTCCAAATGATTTACTCAATGTCAAGTTTCTTTTTCAACATACTGTCAGCTGGGTTCTGCTCTAAGTTCCTCTTCTGCTACTCCTTCAACGAGGTCTACCTGTGTGCTTACCGGTTCTGACTGCTTCTCTACTTTCAAGATAATTCTGTCATACATTTTTTCAAATATTACTTCATCACCAAGTCTGATTCCAAGGGCATCTCTTAATTTCTTTGGTAATGTGATTTGTGATTTAGTAGATACTTTTGGTTAGGCTCCAGCTTAGAGTACACTGCAGTCTGCTATTATTTCACCGCCCTCATATCCAATGTTAAACTTCATTGCTTAGGCAATGGAGAATGTAACGGAAATAATGGAAAAGCAGGGTTACAGGATTATAGGGACTCACAGTGCAGTTAAAATCTGCCACTGGACAAGAGAAAGACTTATGAGAAAGCGTTCCTGTTACAAGGCAAAGTTCTATGGTATTTCTTCGCATAGATGCATTCAGATGACTCCCAGCTTTGCCTGGTGCCAGCACTCCTGCCTGTTCTGCTGGCGTCCTGTAGAACACACACTTGGTACAGATGATATAAAAGAGCCGCAAGAACCGTCCTACATAGTTGAAGCATCTCTGGAAGCTCAAAAAAAGCTCATAAGTGGTTATGGCGGAGAGAAAGAAAGAGTTACACAGCAGGAATTCAGAGAGGCAAATTCACCAGCGCATGTGGCTATTTCTCTGGCAGGTGAACCCACCAACTACCCATACATAGGCGAGCTTATAGATGAGTATCACAGACGGAAGATGAGCACTTTCCTTGTTACAAATGGAATGAATCCCAAGAGACTGGAAGAGGTAAACCCAACAAACCTCTATATCTCCCTGATTTCTCCAACTGAAGAGATTTACAAGCGCCTGAACAGACCAAAAATTAAAGATGGCTGGGAAAGGCTACATGAAAGTCTTGAAATTTTCTCCACAAGTAAAACAAGAAAAGTTGTAAGAATTACCCTTGTAAAAGGCTACAATCTGGAGGTACCCGAGCTATTTTCAAAGCTGATAGAAAAGGCTGAGCCTGATTTTATTGAAGCCAAAGGCTATGTACATGTTGGCTACTCAAGAAAAAGATTAGAGAGAAGCCATATGCCAAGCTATGAAGAGGTAAATAGCTTTTCTGATAGGCTTAGCAGAGTCACAGATTATACCATTAAAGACAGTTCAAAAGACAGCAAGGTTTTTCTTCTTTCAAAAGGGTGATGGGTGATAATATGAAATTAAGATATCTTGTCTCAGAAATCAAGGATGAACTTGACTTAAGAGATGCCAGAAGAGAAAAGGTATTCATTCTGGCAAGAGAGGTTAGAAGGTTTTCAACAAAAGCTGTAAGAGAGTTGCATAAAGCAAACTTTGAGGCAGCTGAAAGTGCAATTGAACAGGCTGAGAAAAAACTATTAGAGCTTGAATCTGGCGATTATTCCTTTAGTCTTCTTCAGGAAGCAATACAGGAATATGCTGAAGCTGTACTCACTATGAGTTTTTTGGAAAAGAGAGAACCTCCCTCACATAAAGAGCTAGGAATACCAGGCGAATGGTATCTGCTCGGTCTGGCTGATACTGTTGGAGAGTTGAGAAGACACATACTTGACCTTATAAGACTCAATAAATACAGTGAGGTGAACCATTATCTTGATTTAATGGATGAGATAACCCATGAAATCCTCACCCTGGACTACCCATCTGCTGTTCTCAACATAAGGAGGAAGCAGGATATATCCAGGAGTATTCTTGAAAGAACTTTCAGCGATGTGGTAAGGGCTGAGAAGGAAATCGAAGTTATAAGGAAGCTGGAAGAGCTCAGACATTGAACTTATAGGGAGAATAATGTATGAAATAAAGGTCATTCCGGAAAGATGCACAGGCTGCGGAAAGTGTATTGATGTTTGCCCCAAAGCGCCACGTATATGGGGTACAAAAAAAGGAAAAGCTTTTATAAAAAATTCTGAGTTCTGTATCTTCTGCGGACAGTGCATTACTGTTTGTCCACCAAAAGCAATAAAAACAAAATTTTAGGAAGAGGGAGAGTTAGGGAGAAGTTTGATTAGCCTCAGCCTTAACCTCTGCTAGAGGTTTATTTTTCAGAGCGAATAGCCATCAACTGCTTAAGAACTCCTTCTGGTATGTCATTCAGAGTGCCATAGTGGCAAGTGATTGCATCCTCCTTGGTGAATCTTATTATGCGATAGGCTCATGCATAACTATCTTCTGTGGCATATCGTAAAGTGAATTCTCACAGATAAAAATTTATTCTCCTTTCATCAACACATACTCATGAAACTTCCCAGAGTATTGATAGCAGGCGAAAGGAGTGGAACAGGTAAAACAACGGTAGCTACTGGCGTAATGGGAGCCTTGGTAAAAGCTGGATATAGAGTTCAACCCTTCAAAGTTGGTCCTGATTACATAGACCCAGGGTATCATTCAAAGGTTACAGGTAGAAATTCAAGAAATATCGATATCTGGCTTACATCGAAGAAGGCAGTTGTTGAAAGCCTTGCAGAGGCTTCTGGGGATGCAGATATTGCAGTAATAGAAGGTGCCATGGGACTATATGATGGAATAAGCGGAGAGGGATATAAAGGAAGTTCTGCAGATATAGCTGAAATTACATCAACACCTGTAGTCCTTGTTATCGATAGTGCAAAGCTTGGTTACAGTGCAGGTGCCATTTTTAAAGGTTATAAAGATTTCGGCACTGTGAATATTAAAGGAGTTATTGTTAACAATATTGGAAGTAAAAGTCATGAAGAGATTATAAGGCATAGCATTGACAAAGCTGGTGGGGAAATCCTAGGGATTATTCCAAGGGATAGTAGTGTCTCTCTTCCTGAAAGGTATCTTGGTTTAATACCTGCTCTCGAACAGGAAGAGTTCTCTGATATAATTGAAAGGATTTCAAAGCTTGTGGAGGAAAATGTTGCTCTTGATAGGATTATAGAAATCGCCTCTTCGGCAAAAGAACTTCCCTCTATTCCATCTGAAGAAAAGAAGGATAACAGTGTAAGAATTGCCGTGGCAAAGGACAGTGCTTTCAGCTTCTATTACTGGGACAATATAGACCTGCTGAAAAAGCATGGCGCAGAAATCATATTTTTTTCACCCCTTAATGAAACTCCACCAGACTGTGATGGTATTTACATAGGAGGAGGTTTTCCTGAGGTGTTCAGACAGGAACTTTCCTCAAATAAAAAAGCTCTGAGGAGAATAAAATCTTTGTTTGAAGATGAAATGCCAATTTATGCGGAATGCGGAGGCCTGATGTATCTCTGTAGAAATATAATATCTGAAGGTAAAAGCTTTAGAATGGCAGGTGTTTTTGATGCAGAGGTTGAAATGACAGAGAAGCTTCAGGCTTTAAAGTATACTCTTGCCAGAGTTGACCTTGACAATATTTACCTGAAGAAGGGTTCCTTTGTTAAAGGTCATGAATTCCATTACTCCAGAATAATTGATATAGCAGAGGATGTTAAATTCCTCTACACCCTTCAGAAAGGTGCTGGAATAAAAGACTTCAGAGACGGTTTATACGATAAAAACACTCTGGCGGGTTATATGCATATTCACTTTAGAGGGGTAGAGAAATTTCCGGGGAATTTTGTTAAGGCCTGCCTGAAGTATAGAAGAAAGTAGATGTGAATTATTCCATGCGTGAGCGGGGAGTAGTTCACAGGATATACAAGACCATAGGCCAATGTGAGCAGTACATGGGTATACAGAAGCTTCTCATAATCCTCTGGGCAAGTAAAACCACCTCTTTAGAGGTGGGAGGAATTGCCCTACCTCCATTTTAAAATTATAATAATGATTTTTAATCCAATCTAAACCAACAGGCGTTTCA